>NZ_JAUBQD010000071.1:0-32378 GCF_036701085.1 Microcoleus sp. Pol7_A1 | reverse complement strand
GAAGAAGGAAGAAGGAAGAAGGAAGAAGGAAGAAGGAAGAAGGAAGAAGGAAGAAGGAAGAAGGAAGAAGGAAGAAGCAGTAATAGCAATGGTTTCAGCGATTAAAAATGTCCTGACCGTCTTGGCGGTTGCTATAGATAAAAAGCTGTCAAATAACCCTTATAAGTTTGTAGTGATCGCATCCTTTCTGGGAGTTTGGGGGAATTAATAAAAAACTCAAGTCCTTACTACAAACAGTTTTTTGAGGGTTGGTAGTTAGGACTTTAGTCATCATATTTTTGAAGGGCGAATCAGTGCTTTCGACGCCTGAAAGCTTACTGCCAAACAAACACTTTCGCTTCGTATTCCGGCAAGTCGATCATAAGATTGTTATCGCCCGATTCAATATCATAATTGCCCGTCCATTCGTGCCAAGTTCCGTTTGCCGGGAAGTGGGGAACGCTGTAACCAGCTAGATAATTTTCCGACCAATTGACCACTACTACAACTCTCGAACCTTCATCGTTCCAGCGAGTGTAAGCAAAAACTTTCGAGTCGGGGTCTTCGTGGAAAAACTCGATGTTTTCTGTGTAAAGTGCTTGGTTATTTTTGCGCAGGTGAATCAAGCCTTTGTAGTATTCCCACAAACCTTTATTCATGTCATTTCCTAGCAGCGTCCAGTCAATTTTAGATTGCTCGATTGTTTTGGCTTTGTATTCGCCAAATTCTTCGCCCATCCAAATCAGCGGCACGCCAACTGCTGTCATTAACACCACCGTTCCCAACTTCGCCCGCTTGAATGCTGCTTCATCCAAAATTCCGCGATCGCCCAATTCGGCAAAAACGCGATCGTGGTCGTGATTGCTCAGATAATTCACTACATTCGTAGCACCCAAGTAACCTTGCCGCTTGCAGTCGATTACCTCTTTGAGCCGTTCTAAATCAAAATTGTCGCCGCACAGTTGTGGAATTATGGAGTGATAGAAACTGTCGTGCCAGCAGCCGTCCATCGGCCCGTCTAGATTCGTGATGCTGGGCTCGTCGGGAATGTATTCGGCAACGGTGTAAAACGGTTTGGGGCCGGCGGCATTTTTGGCTTCTTGAACTACCCAGTGCATGAAATCGTAGTTAGCAATTTGTCGCGCGGCGTCGAAACGAATGCCGTCGAGATGATATTCTTGAATCCAGAAGCGGACTGTATCGCCAGCAAATCTGCGCGCCGGGAAAGTTCCTAAGTTTTCGTCGTAGAATTCGTAGTTAAATTCCGGGCCCCAATTGTTGTCTGGATCGCGGGGTTCGTGGTGGTACCAATAATCGTGATCGATTTGAGTGAGGGGGCTCGACGCTTCCGAGTGGTTGTAAATCCCGTCCATGATGACGCGAATCCCGCGCCCGTGACACTCGTCTATCAGGTTTTTGAGTTCTTCCGTGGTTCCGTAGCTGGACTCGGCAGCGAAGAAATAGCGGGGGTTGTAGCCCCAACTGTAGTCGCCCGGGTATTCTTTGAGGGGCATGAGTTCGATCGCGTTGATGCCGAGTTCGACTAGGTAATCGAGTTTTTCGACGACGTGCTTGTATTGGCCGCGGGCCAGGGGATCGGCTTCACCGCCGGAAAAGTCGGCAACGTGCATTTCGTAAATCACTAATTCCCGATCGGCCGGCAGCGGTTTGTCGTCGTGTTTCCAGACGTAGGTATCCACAATGCGATCGCCGTCTTTGATCCGAACCAGGCCGTTTTGACTGGGATCGTCGATGTCAGTAGCGTAGGGATCGACCACATCTACCCACTGATCGGCTTCTAGAAACCAGCTTTTGGACTGAACGCGGAATTTGTATTGATAAACGCCATCCTCCAACTCAACTCGCGTGCGAAAAAAACCTTCTTCGTCCTTTTCCATCGGGATTTCTTCCCAATTAGAAAAAGAGCCAATCAAAGCAGCTCCTTTGTTGTAAGGAGCAAATAAATTGAATTCAATTGGAGCGGCCATAGTACCTCTTTCTAGGATATTCCAGTAGCAGTTGATACTTTTAATCTCGCAAATTTAAGCGAACTCAGGAATCACTCTGCGGATATAAGTTCTTTAACTGGTTAACTATTCCTAAAAGAATGGTAATCTTGCCCCAGCCGCTGCATTTTATGAAGTGAAATTGCGCAATATCGGCAGTGCGATCGGAATGTATCTAACTTGTTATTACTCGATAATAACTAATACTAAACTGACAATTATTTCGCATCTATCTTAAGGTATATTTACTTAATACAAATATTATTTAAAATATCTGCACTGGGATAGATGCAATTTGAAATTATAGCCTTTTTTAACAGGAAGCAATTCGCCGATCGGTACTCCGGGCGCATTTTACTTTTTCGGCAACAATTAGTCAGCCGGTGCTCCGTGCGCCTCCTACATTTTCGCCAGTAAGGTGCGCACTGCGCACCCTACTTTTAACTTGATTTTGCCTGATGATAAGGCTTCATCCAACCAAGCCAGAACGCAGGGCGAGAACTGCTGCTTGAGTGCGGTCATCAGCGCACAGCTTGTTCAGAATATTGCGGACGTGAGTCTTCACTGTACCGACAGTAATGTAAAGTTTTTCGGCGATTGCAGCATTGCTGTAACCCTGCACGATCAGTTCCAAAACCTCTAATTCCCGCTCGGTTAAAGGGTAAGTCTCAATAATGTGACTGAACTCGGGTTCGGCAGCCTTAATGGTGACTCTTTTGCCCTCAGCCTTCGGTTCTTCCGGTGCTGACTCCTTAGTGCGAGCTTGTTTCAGGACGATGCGGGCGATCGCAGGATCGATCCAAGAGTTACCTTCGTGAGTTACTTTTACTACATCCAACAACTGATCGAAGCTGATATCTTTCATGCAGTAAGAGTCAGCTCCGGCGGCAAAAGCTGCCAGAACTTCTTCTTCATTGTCCTGAAAAGTCAGAATCAAAATTTTGGTATCCGGATCGGACTCGGCTACCGATTTTTTAAACTTTTGTGTCAATTCAATACCGTCAAAATCCGGCAAGCCAATGTCTACAATTGCCACGTCAGGTTTTGAAGACTGAAGCAGTTTCAATCCCTCAGTAGCGTTAGCGGCATCCCCGACAACTTCTATCGTGTCACGCTGTTGTAAAGCTGTGCGGATGCCGACTCTTGTCAGGTCGTGGTCTTCTATCAAAGCAACGCGAATTTTACTCATCTTTTTTCCAATAGTCCGCTAAACTTTAAAAATATCGTCAATTGACTCAGCCTAACTGAGCAAATTTGAGAAGGTGTCCGGATTTAGGGTTTGACAGGCCGCACATCATTTTTAAGCATACTCATCCAGCCGCCAAGAAAGCAAGTTAAGTTTCAAGTTATTTTGCGGCGATCGCCTGCACGAGTCCGATCGGGACAGGTAAGCTCTCAATGTTTTTATAGTTTAACTGAATAATGCCATTGTCCGTCCCTTGATAGAGGTAAAGATACCACTACCCAGATAGATTTAAAGTATAAAAAATTTTGATGCACTTGGGCCGTCAAAATCAATAAAGCTAGCAGCATGAGTCTTTAGCCGTTGTTAGGGCTCAAGTTCAATGCTTATTGATAAAACCTCTTATGAGTCACTCTCACGGCAATAACTTTTTTCGCTCGGAGTTTTCCGGCGCGGAAATATTACAGGAAGTATCTGATATAATCTCTCCTTTACAGCAAGTTGGCGACAGCGAAACTCAGGACTATCGCCTGTTACAGGCAATTCCTGACATTGTTTGGAAAGCAAATGCCAACGGCTGGGCAACTTATTTAGGTCAGCGCTGGGAGGAGTACACGGGGGTACCAGCAGCAGTAGCTTTGGGTTTCGGCTACTTGGCGCGCGTTCACCCTGAAGACCGCGCTCGTCTGTTGGCGCAAGCGCGCACTTCTGAGTTCCCGCCGGAAAGTTACGAAATTCTATTTCGCCTGCAAACGCGAGAGGGCACTTACCGCTGGAACCTGGCCAGAGGAGCGCCCGCTAACCCAGACAATCAGGAAATTGTGGAGTGGGTGGGAACCTACAGAGATATGGAAGCGATCGAACAAACTCAAGCCGAGCCGCAAGCAGAACCAGAATTTTGGCGCCATCAAGCGCGCTCGGAAGCTAACTTCAGAGCAGAAAATTTGTACCAAGCCCAGACGCTAATGGACGCTGGGCAGGATTTGCGGGCGATCGAGAGATTTACAAATCTGTTGAGCCAGCGCGCGGGTAACTTGTGCCAGTTGTTGCAAGCGATCGCGGACGCGACTGTAGAGGCGATCGCCGGAGCTGAATTTTGCCTGGTTGCCCTCCCGGAGAGCGATTGCAACGGTCTCAAACTCAGGGCTGTCGGGGGCGCGGAAAACTTTGCACGTGCCGGCAAAACCCCGCACGTGCAAAACAAGCTGCTGTGGAAAGCATTTGCGACGGGAGAGCCTGTACTGTTGCGCTCGGAGTGCGACGGCTGGCTGCCGGCGGCGGCCTGTGCAGCGGCGATCGAGTCGGGGGAAACCGGGCGTTTGGGCGTGTTGGCGATCGGCAACGGGAAAGACAGCACGGCGATTGACAGGGAAACTCAGCAACTGCTGGCGGTTATGGGGAAACAAGCTGCGATGGCAATTAACAGCGCGCGGGCGATCGAAAAATTAAAAAAGCAGGAACAGCTTTTAGAGTTGCAAAACGAGCTGCTAATTCGCCAGCAGGAAGAACTGGAAAATCAGGGTCGGCGCATTCAACAGCAAAAATTGCAACTGCTAGAAGCAGCCAAGTTAAAATCGCAATTTTTGGACACCATGTCCCACGAATTGCTAACTCCCATGAATGGGATTATCGGCTTTTCCCAATTGCTGCTGCGCCAGCACAAACAACTGCTGACCGGCCAGCAAACAGAGATGGTGGGGCGCATTTTACGTAACGGCAAAAACCTGCTAGTGCTGATTAAGGATATCCTCGACCTCTCCAAAATCGAGAACAGCCGCACACAATTAGAAACTGAAGAATTTGATTTAGCGAATTTAGTAATGGATGTCGCCCTGGAATTCGGAAATCAAGCCACCGACAAGAATGTGGCAATGTTTGTCAGCGTTTGCTTGCAGAATCAGCTTATAGTTAATGACAAGTTGCGCCTGCGGCAAGTTTTGGTCAATCTCATTTCCAACGCGGTTAAATTCACGCATCGGGGCAGTATTTGCATTGAAGCGCGGGAATTAAATGGCGATCGGCTAACTATCACCGTTCGGGATACAGGAATCGGCATCGGTGAAACCGAACTGCCCGACATTTTCGACAAATTCCATCAAGCCGACCAAAGCAGAACCCGCCCATATCCAGGCACCGGTTTAGGACTAGCCATTAGTGCCTCTTTAGTCAAAATGATGAACGGCACAATTACGGTCGAAAGCCAACCAAAAAAAGGTTCGACATTTCGGATAGAATTTCCGCGAACTATTAACCCTAATCCACTCCAGTCCTGACTGCAAACATTTTTTATACTAATATCTAAAAAATAGGGCTATATATAGATTCTACGCCAGCCGCTGTAGGGAAACGGCAAGCCTTAAGCCGATCGCGGGGTTCTGCGACTTTTAATAATTGGTATAAGATTGATGATTGTAGCAATACTTTTTTAAACCGCTACTATATTTACAGCAGATTGCTGACCTCAAGAGTGATGTAATTGCTGCGAGCGGTAGCCAAGCAATCGCGATCGCTGGCAATGACATACTATAGCCGTGCAAATAAAAAAAGCAAGTATTAAAACCGGATTTAGTATAGATACCTGCGGACATAATGAGGTTTATTTATGCCCGCTAATTATAGAAAATCTGGTTTTAATCCCTCCTTTATTCTTCAGTCTGCGGAGGACGATCGGCGAAGCTCAGTCGAGCCGCAGGCTGCGTTTGACCCTATGCAGCGGTTTGAACCGCCAAGTCCGATCTAAAGACTAGAAGTTTTCCCTACTTCTGCCTGAGTATCAATTGGTTTAACATCGGTGTAGCCCATATTATTAGCTACGTCGCGCAGCACCGAAATTTGCTGTTCAAACTCAAGACCTTCAATTTGACCCAACACGCCATTGACAGCCTCAGTTGCCTCATATCCTTCGGGGATATCTACAATTTTTTCCCCCATACCAATAGCCCAAGCATACCAAACCACCAACTGATTGTTAGCCGTTAAAGCTCCGTAAGCGTGAGAATACGGCGTGTTGTCGCGGTTGACAATACCTCTCATTATATTCAGTTGTTCGTCATGGGAAAGCTTGTAAAAATCATCGAGCAGCACGGGAGCTAATTCAGGTTCAGCGGCGGCGGGAGCGGCTGGTGTAATTGAATCTCCCATTTTTTCATAAACAAAGTAGAGCAGCGCCAGTTTTTCATCTGTACCCAACCCGTTGATGGTCTGAAGGATGTTTTGAGTGTCGTTGGAAAGAGAGTGAGGATTGGTCGCGGCGGGCGAGTTCATAAATCAAATTCCTTAAAAGTGCTTCCAGAATATATAAGTATCAAGATTTGTAAGTGCAAGTCACCATCCCCGAGAGGTAATACGATTTGAGATTTGAGATTTGAGATTTGAGATTAAACTATGGGGAATACCTTAGTATGTATGGGTTTGGAGCTTGCATAAACTCGCATTTCTTTCGGAAACTGATGTAATGTTGAGCCGCTATCCTATAATAAATCATCCTTAAGATACAAGCCAACGATACATCTGCGGGTAGATGAAAAAGCATTGGATTTAAGTAAAGATAGATAAAGTGAATTGTTAAATAAAACTACCAAGGAGTCGGCTATGTCTGAAATCAATACAGAACCAAATGACACTGAAAGCTTTGACGCTGCTCAGATCGCTGAAAGCGCGGAAGCTGGAGAACAAAAGTTGCCGACCGTTAATGTATCAGCAGACTACGAAGCTTCAAAAGAATTTAGCGTTAGTGAAATCGATCGCACGGGTGCCGGCGCTGAAGCTGCCGCCGCTGCAACTGCACCTAAATTTGCTGTTCCCGCTCCTAAAGAGGTCGCAAAGCCGGCTGATTCCAGCAGCAATCCCGCTGATTTTCGTTCGATGGCTCAGGAAGTTAATCCCGAAGGTGTACCGGGCGATGTTACCGACGATTTGATCGAGAAAGCGATCGATCTTGGTACTCCCGGCAGTTAATTTAGAAATTCTCCATCCTCAATGCAAAACCTCTGTATTGTAGAGTGCTTGTGGCGCGCCTTAACCCTATAATTCGCGCGTCAAACCACTTTTTTTACACGTCCAGAATTCTCAATTGAATGCACGATAAGCTGCAATACAGTAGGGACACAACATTGTTGTGTCCTTTAAAGCTGCAATAGGGTAGGGACACAACATTGTTGTGTCATTAAAGCGTTAATTTGAAGTCTCCCTAATCGCTTAAATTTAAGTCGATCGCCCGACAAATTTTGCCGACAGTGCGATCGCTCAAAACTTCAATTACTAAATCCACCCGATCGCCCTCTTCAACCATCGACTTAATAAATAACTCGGGATGCAGCGCTTTCCAGAAATATTCGACAAACCGATGAATTTCGGCCTCTGACATTCCCGACTTCCCCGCCGCCATCATTTCCTGTTCCGCCTGATTGCGCCACACTTGAGAAATGCGATAATCTTGGGGATACAAAACTATCAACCGATCTAATCGGTTCCACAGCGGCAAATAGTCGTGCAGCTTCGCATTCATATCGCGCGCAAACTGACAGTCGCCCTCTGTGGAAATCGGAAAAGGTAAACCCGCCAAAAACTCGTTCAATTTGGCATCAACCACCGGATTGACGCCGACAAACCAACCTTCAAAAAGTACAATATCCGCACCGGAAATAATTTCGGGTTGACTTCTATCTCCTGCACCTCCGCAGGCAGATTTGTCAAACCTGGGAATTTCTATATCTATATTTTTAATTATATCCGGTTTTAGGGCATCAGACTTTGGATTGTCAACTGCTGCTAAATCGGGAGTTGGAAAACGGCGCAAATTGTCTAAAACAGCGATTCCCAAGTCAATATCGTGAGTGCCGGGGGGGCCTCGCCAAATTAGACGCGGGTCGGCTTTTTGGAGTTTTTGGCGATCGGCATAAGTCTTGTAAAGATCGTCTAAAGAAAGGCTGACAGTAGAATATCCTAATTTTCCTAGAATCAGCCTCAAAACTTGGCATAAAGTAGTTTTTCCCGTTCCTTGCCCTCCTAAAATTCCTTGAATTAAAGGACGGTTTAAACTTTGTTTTTCAGTCAATAATTGCATTGCCAGCGGCAGCCAAAGATTCCACAAAGTTTCGAGAAAAACAGTTGATTTCAGCGGCAAAGTATGCAGTTCGTCAAGAAGAGAAAAGAATAAATCGGTTTTGCTGCGGACAACATCGGCTGCATTCTCGGGAGTAATGCCAAAAGCGCGCGATCGCACATCATCCGCAAGTTCCCAACTTGCCAGGATCTCGAACTCGCGAGCAATCCTCTTCGCGGGCTTTCCTTCCGATCGCAACGCTTTCGCTAGCGGGCGATCCTCTTCGTTGGCGTAGCCCCCGTAGGGGCGGGCTTCGCTAGCGCCCGCTTGCCACCGGTGTAAAATGTCAACAGGGGTTACAGTCGATCGATTCATCAGCTCAAAACTCTCGCTAGCGGGGGCTGGTTTTGTACAAATACTATCCGCAACTGACAAATATTTCATCCTAAACCCGCGCCGATTCAAAAAGTTTTTAAGAGCCTAGTTTGAAAGCCTCCACAAATAAATTGTAAGTCAGGCCAATTTTCAGAGCATGGAGCATCTCCACCCAAAAAGAACGGGCTACAGGCCGCGGGCCGCCGTAAACCAGCCAGTTCGCCAACTCCGTCAACAACACCAACAGCCCGGCCGCGATAATATCCCAATCTGCAGATTGTCCGGCGATCGTCGAAATAGCTGTTCCCAAAAAAGTGCCGAACAGCAGACTGATTAGCAGGAGGGAAATCCGCCGCCAAGGATTGCTCAGCCAGCCTCGAAATCGCTCGCCCAGAACATCAATCAATCTGTTAATTCGGGTATTCTGCATAAAAGTTATACAATTTGAGATTCGAGATTCGAGATTTTCGATTGGGAATGACTAATGACTATTGAGGTTTGGATCGCGGGTCTATAGTAGTATTTTGTTTTAAAACTGGTATTAAAAGTTATACCGATGAGTCAAAAAATGCCGTTCCCGACAAAATCCAAATCGTTACCGGGGTCAGTATGTCCCAATCTAAAATCTAAGATTTAACATCTAAAATGGTATTGAGCGATCGCCGAATTATAGCCGAGAACGGTCAATTACTTAAGTGTAACTGTATCTTGTTGTACAGCAGCCCCTGGTTCTACATTAAAAATAGTTATGACTAATTGGGCGTGCAGTCTATCCTTTAAGCCTAAAATTTATGAAACTTAAAATTTACCAGATCGTAATTGGAGTGTCGATCGTCCTATTTACAGGAATGTTTCTAGGACGTTTTGAAATCACGATCTCCAACGGTTCAAATCTGCCGAGCGATTTGCCCTCCCCAGCCACCGCACTCCCCCCAACACCCCCCGTTTCCCGAGTCGCGACAGCTTCGGCAGACACCGCCAAAAAGCCAAAACCCGACTCAATACCAACCCCCCCAGAGTCAGAGGAGGAATTGCTTTCCTCAATCCCTGCAAATATTAATGCCACCGGCAGTCTGCGTGTCAGCAACCGCAGCGAACACCCAGTGCGAGTGGCCCTGCTGTCGAAACGGCAAGCCGAGAAATCCTACGGCAAACCGGCACACTGGGATTTTGCGCCGGGGGAAGGCGGCGGCAAGGGACTGATGCTATCGCTGCCGGAGGGCAAGTTACAAATCCAACAGGGAGACATTTTGGTTGTTTTTGCTCAGGATGGTTCTCGCCGCTACTGGGGGCCTTACGTCGCCGGGGAGACAGCCTCGCCCGCTTGGAACAGCACAGCCGGAGAATGGCAATTAATTTTGCAGCCTTGAATCCTTAGCTGCAGGTGCCGAGATTTTGGTCTAGAAAGCCGATTGAGTCGGTCTTGTTGAGAATGGTGCCGCTGTGGGAGGTTAAACTCACATAGCGGCATCATGATAAATAACAGGCAAGATGCCTGTTCCACGAGTGAATTTTTTTGTGGGGTGGGCATCCTGCCCGCCCATAAAAGCCTTGTTGAGAATGGTGCAACATCTCTGTTTAACCGGATTAGATCGAATTGGGAGTTTCAAGAATGCGAATCTTTCGGTAGACTCTCTATGCGAGTTAAAATTTAAAATCTAAAATCGCAGGAAGTTTGGGTGAAGGAAGTTATTAAAAATTTGTCAGAGTATTCAAGGCATCGCCCGTTAGCGAAGCCCGCCCCTACGGGGGCTACGCCAACGAAGAGGATCGCACCAAAGCTGCTGTCGCTGTTGTGGCTGTGCGCGATCGCCTCGGTGGCTTTTTTGTGGAATCTCGGCAACATCGGCTTAGTTGACGAAACCGAACCGCTGTTTGCCGAAGCGGCCCGTCAAATGACGGTGACAGGGGATTGGATCACTCCTTATTTCAACGGCGAAACCAGGTTTGACAAGCCGCCGTTGATTTACTGGCTGATGGCGGTGGCTTACCGCACTCTGGGCGTTAACGAATGGGCCGTGCGTCTTCCCTCGGCTTTGTGCGCGATCGGTCTGACTTGCCTCGGATTTTATACCCTCTCGAAATCGAAGGAAGAAGGAAGTTCGGCAACGGATTCTGTAACGGATGTAACGGATGTAACGGATGTCAGGAAGCAGGAAGAAGTCCGATGGAAGCCGGAGCCGGAAGAAGAAACAGAGAATAACAACTCAAAACTCAAAACTCGCCGTCTTCCGCTCTTTTTTTCTACTCCTTGGATTGGTGCGGCCCTAATAGCTTTAAATCCCCAAACTATTGCCTGGGGACGGACTGGCGTTTCAGATATGCTATTAGTCGGCTGTATGTGTTCGGCACTGCTCGCCTTTTTCCTCGGTTACACTCTAGAAGAACAGAGAGAACAAGCAGAATTTTCCACTGTTTCCGCTTCCCGATTTCCCAATAAGTGGTATCTGGCTTTTTACGTACTAATTGCCTTAGCAATTCTGGCTAAGGGGCCTGTGGGAATTGTCGTGCCAGCGCTGATTGTTGGCAGTTTCGGGCTTTATTTGGGAAATTTTCGGCAACTTTGGCGCGAAATGCGTCCGGTGTCGGGAATCTTGATTATTCTGGCGATCGCCTTGCCTTGGTACATTTTGGTTATTTTAGCCAACGGTCAAACTTATATTGACAGCTTTTTTGGCTATCACAATTTCCAGCGTTTTACTGGAGTAGTTAACAAGCACTCGGCGCCTTGGTATTTTTACTTTTTTGTAGTGCTAGTTGGTTTTGCACCTTGGTCGATTTATTTGCCGGTGGCGATCGCCCGTACTCGTTTTTGGCAGCGCAGTTACTGGCGCCGTCAACCGCGATCGGCTCAGTTGAGTTTATTTGCCCTATTTTGGTTCGGCTGCATCTTTGGCTTTTTTACGATCGCCGTGACCAAATTGCCGAGTTATGTATTGCCTTTAATCCCCGCCGCTGCGATTTTGGTAACGCTACTGTGGAGCGATATTATTGCAGGTAACGAACCCAAAAACAGGCGGGCAAAGTTAGAAATAAAACCGAATTCTTTACCGCGAGGGCTGTTAGTTACATACATTTTTAATGTGATATTTTTATTAATTGTAGCCGGAGCAACTTTCTACAGCTACAACTGGCTGGGAGATGACCCGGCTATGCCCAATTTTCCCCAAGCAATTCAGCAGTCGGGATTGCTGATTGTAGGCGGTACGATTTGGATAATTACAGCGGTGGCGATCGCACTTTTACTCTGGAAGCGGCAACAGCGCTGGATTTTGGTTGCTAACCTCATCGGCTTAGTAGCATTTATCATCTTTGGTCTTACTCCCGCCTACAAAGTGGTCGATATCAACCGCCAGTTACCTCTGAGACAGTTAGCGCAGGTTGCCGTTCAACAAAAACTGCCGGGGGAAGAGTTTATTATGGTTGGTTTCTGGAAACCAAGTCTGGTTTTTTATACCCAAGGGCCCGTGACTTACTACCGAGCTGTCACAAAGGCGATCGACTACATTAAGGAATCTAAAAACCCAACTTCTCCCTCTATATTGTTGCTGGGATATCCAGAGAAATTTGTGCAATTAGGATTGCAGCCAAATCAATATCAATTGTTGGACAGTCGGGGCGCTTACCAACTCGCCAGGGTTCCGAGAACAGCGTTTCGCTAGTGTCTATAGTGTTATTTCATAATGGGTTAAACAAGGTAGAAAAATGATTAAAACTAACAATCTTCAACTACTTCCCGTCGAAAGGATTCACGTAGAAGCTTTATTGCGCAATAAAAGCGAGCTTGCAGCAATTTTAAAGGTCGTAGTGCCTAATAGCTGGCCTCATTTCCCGGAAGCATTTTCCCTCCCTGCTGACGAATCTTGCGAATCCAATCCGCCTCCAACTGACTGGCGCAACTACTTCTTTATTCATCCAAAAAATGAATGGCTGGTCGGCAACGGAGGTTTCACAGGCTCACCTGATGAGTCGGGGAATGTAGAGATAGGTTATGAAATTGCTTCCGAATATTGGAATCGCGGATTTGCAACTGAGGTGGCACAGGGAATGATCGATTATGCTTTCGCTCACGAGGAGGTTAAAGCAGTCATCGCCCACACTTTAGCTGAAAAAAATGCCTCGAATAGCGTATTGCAAAAAGTGGGAATGAAGTTCATTGCAGAGGTGGACGATCCTGAAGAAGGCAAGATATGGCGATGGCAAATAAGCAGGAATGAATATCATCCGACTTGAACTGTAACGCCGTTTGGCTGTTTAAGTCACTGGTTTTGGCGGTAATTTGAAGGTTCTCGGTTGGAGCACTAAATCTGGCAGATTGAATAAAAGCTATAATCTAGTCACTACCTAAAACCCGAAGCTCGGAGCCTACAATGGTTTCAATTCTCAACAAACCCTCCTCGTTAATCCATGAGATTTGCATTGAAAAAGTCGAGCGGTGGAAGTTGTTCAAATTTAGTGAATCGCTGCAACAGCGCATGGAACAATTGTTAGAGAAGAAGAAGGCATATCAACTAATGGCAGAAGAGGCAATAGTTAGCGCAGGTTGCGGTTCAACAAAAACTGCCAGGGGAAGAGTTGATGATGGTTGGTTTCTGGAAACCCAGTCTAGTTTTTTATACCCAAGGGCCGGTGACTTACTACCGAGCTGTCACAAAGGCGATCGACTACATTAAGGAATCTAAAAACCCAACTTCTCCCTCTGTTTTGTTGCTGGGATATCCAGAGAAATTTGTGCAATTAGGATTGCAGCCAAATCAATATCAATTGTTGGACAGCCGGGGCGCTTACTAACTCGCCAGGGTTCCGAGAAATGCGTTTCGATAGTGCATTGTACTGCGGCTGTGGTGAGCCGACCTATTAGGAAGAATTCATGGAATTCACGGGAAAATTTGAAACTCACATTACCGTTTGCCTCAAGGACTTGGACAGAGTAGAGGCCCTTGAACAATGGGGCATTCATCACGGTCTAAAACTTCTCCATATAGTTCTAGACCGTGGGGTTACTGTATCTCAACTAATGTTGACGCGGCATGGGCAAGGTAGCCTGACAAACGAGTTAAAGACGGCATTTGATTCAAGCCAATCTCTAAATGCTGAAGGCTTCACGGTGACACGCATCAAAATTGAGGTGCCACAGTGGAACCACAGTGTTCCGCAGTCTAATGCCGAAGCACTAAACCATCCAGGCGATCGCTACTTTGAGCATCATATCAAACTGTTGCTTGAACCTTCTGCTGATATCCTGCCTCTGATTGACCTGGCCGAAAGACATTCTGCTCATCTCTCTCGTAATCTCTTCCAGACTCGGAGTGACCAATATCACGAGCGATTTGTCACTCAGCGTTGTATCTCTGTTGGTCGTGTTGAAGCTCAACAACAACTTCAAACTCTCTTAAAAGCGATCGCTACTTTGAGATATGTAGTGATCGATGTCGAAGCAGAATTTGTTGTCTATGATAGTAATCTTGACCTTGACGCAGGTTGGATTCAAGGGAAAGAATCACCAATTTGACAGGGATAATTATCAAGCATAATATAAAATTCGAGGATAGCACGAATAAGAGGGAAAAAATCACCAATTCCACAGGGATAATTATCAACCAGAATATAAAATCCGAGGATAGGATGTATAATAGGGAAAAATTCACCAATTTCACATGAATAACTATCAAGTATAATATAAAGGAGGATTAATGAAATACGATCCGAAGACATACATCATTGTTTCAGAACAAGGTCAGGAAATTGAACGCCCAACAGTTTTCGAGCCGGCACTAATTCCCCAGAAGCATCTTCGGGGAGCATTTCGTCTGGGAGATCCAATATTTGAAGAGCCAGAAATTAGAACTCAATGGCTGAATATTCGTCGGCAAGTGATGGATTATCTGCTGCAAATTATTAGTTGTTCAATCTGGAAAGATCACCTTGTCTTACGAGGTAGTTTATTACTGAAAGCATGGTTAGGAGATGTGGCGAGAGAACCCGGTGATATAGACTGGGTTTTTAGACCTCACGATATTAGCGTCAATTCCCCTTTATCTATAGAATTGTTCAATGGATTAATTCAGATAGTTTCAGATAATCCTCATGTAGGTAATGCGATTATTGACGTTAACAAAATCTCCATAACTGAGATTTGGACTTATGAACGTGCATCAGGTAGGCGCATTATTTTTCCTTGGAAAGCAGACGGTTTTCCTTCAGGAGATTTGCATATGGATGTGGTTTTTAATGAAGAACTATTGTGCGATCCAATTGAGGTCTATATCCCTTCGTCAATTGGTGAAAATAGGTTAGTGTGGGCAGCTTCTAAAGAACTGTCACTGGCATGGAAATTGCTGTGGTTAGAAACCGATACTTATCCACAAGGCAAAGATTTGTATGATGCAACACTCTTAGCGGAGCAAACTTCATTGTCCTTTGACATTCTTTATCAAGTGCTTCATTCAAGTGAAGATTGGAAGAATCAGGCTGCATCGAAACCAAAATTTTCTTGGAAATCGGGATTTCCTTGGACAGAATCACCGGGTTCAGCATATCTAGATTGGGACAACTTTAAGCTAGAGTATCCTGGGGTTGAAGGGGAGGCAAAGGATTGGCAAGCTCGGCTTTCACTGGCCTTAGCACCGACATTTGCCAACCTTGATGATTGAACCTTCGTAGTTATTAATGATGATAATTAGCCTGCCATTTGTTCGACCTACCCTCAACTTGCCTGAAACAATGGATAATGGATAGGATGCCATTTTAATTGTAAAAGTGTGGTAGCTATGACTGAGTTACTGGAACGTGCGATCGCCAAGTTGAAAACATTGTCTGCCAGCGAGCAAGATGCCCTCGCTTCAATGATTCTGGAAGAACTTGAAGACGATAGGCGCTGGGATCAAGCATACTCCCGTTCCCCAGATGCTCTTGCTAAACTCGCAGCGACCGCAATGGCTGAGTATCATGCAGGCAAAACCCAAGAACTCGATCCAGAAACATTGTGAAGTCAAGGACTACAATCGAGTTCCGTAGATTATTTGCTGATTTACCCGAACAAGTTCAACAGCAGACACGCGGGGCGTATCGCCAGTTCAAGGAAGACCCAAGTCATCCAAGCCTGCGTTTCAAGAAGGTGCATTTAGACTTACCAATCTACTCAGCCCGAATTAGCAAAAACTATCGAGCAGTTGGTCAGTTGGATGGAGGCACTGCGATCTGGTTTTGGGTTGGTTCACACGCAGACTACGATAGATTGCTGGGGCAGTTGTAGCATTGTCTACAGCCAGCCAATATCATCTAGAAAAGTGTATTTAGACAGGTGAAAGATTATGATTCCAATCAATGAAGCTCAACAGCAGTTGCAGCAGTTGATCGATTCGGTGAGTGAGTCGCATCAACCTATTGTGATTGCAGGACAGACTAGCAATGCAGTGTTATTATCTGAATCTGACTGGGCATCGGTACAAGAAACATTGTATCTTCTATCAGTGCCGGGAATGCGGGAATCGATTCGGGAAGGACTGGCAACGCCGATCGAGGATTGCGCTAGGGAGTTGGAGTGGTGAATTGGAATCTGGTATATACCAAACAGGCACAGAAAGATGCCAAAAAGCTCGCTTCTAGCAATTTACGAGACAAAGCGCAAGAGTTACTCGACATCATTCAAACCAATCCGTTTCAGAACCCGCCACCCTATGAGAAATTGGTGGGAGATTTGGAAGGTGCATATTCACGGCGAATCAACATTCAGCATCGTCTGGTGTACGAGGTGATTGAGTCCGAGAATACGGTAAAAATTTTGCGGATGTGGACGCATTATGAGTAGTGTTTCTAACAGGTTAACTAATACAGGGGTAAATCGATCGCCATTTAGACTGGTAACTTGACCGACCATACGTGCCATAATCAGCGATATTATCTGGTACGCGATCGCCTGGACATATGGATGCGCTAATCGGCAAAACTTTACAGGGTGGAAAGTACACCCTCGAACAAGAACTGGGACGCGGCGGCTTTGGGATTACCTTCAGGGCAAATCACCGCTATTTAGGACAGCCTGTAGTCATTAAAACTCTCAACGAATCTCTGCGGCAGCAACCCAATTTTGCTGAGTTCGATCGCAAGTTTCAAGACGAAGCGAGGCGGTTGGCTTCCTGCGTTCATCCGAATATTGTCCGCGTCAGCGATTTCTTTGTCGAAGACGGGCAGCCTTACATGGTGATGGACTACATAGCCGGTCAGAATTTGGGCGATGTCGTGTTCCCAAATCGGCCGCTGCCAGAAGAACTCGCTATTCTCTACATAACTCAAATTGGCGCTGCTTTAAAAGTTGTTCATCAAAAGGGTTTGCTGCACCGAGATGTCAAGCCGCAAAACATTCTGCTGCGCCAAAATACCCAAGAAGTCGTGCTGATCGATTTTGGCATTGCCCGCGAGTTTACTGCCGGTGCAACTCAATCTCACACTAATATGGTGTCCGACGGCTACGCACCCCCAGAACAGTATTTCGCTCAAGGAAAATATACGCCCGCAACAGATGTTTACGGTCTGGCGGCGACGCTTTACACTTTACTGACAGCACAGGTGCCGGTGGCTGCAATTTTGCGTACCAGCCAGCCGATGCCTTCACCCCGCGATTTGCAGCCTCAGCTAAGTGCGGCTGTCAGCCAAGCAGTGATGCGGGGGATGACGGTAGAAGCTCAAAATCGCCCTGCTACCGTGGATGAGTGGCTGTCGCTGCTGCACGGGCAGCCTCTTGGTGCAGCGTCGCCGAGCACCGGGCCGACGGTGGCGGTGATTCCGGGACACGGGCCTCAGTCGCCTGCGGCTTCGAGAACAGCGCCTGCTGTGGTGTCTTCTGGGGAAGGCAACCGCAAGGTTTGGTGGATTTTGGGGTTGGTGGCGATCGCACTTATTGTTGCAGGTTTTATCGGTTTTGCTAGGGTTTTCCTCAACCGGCCGTCTTCGGAACCCGCACCGGTGGCCCAGGACGATCGCACTTCGACCCCCGCAGATCCAGACGCGCGCTCAAACCCCACACCAATTCCCGCGCCGACACCAACGCCAGCCCCGACTCCCAGAGAAACTCCGCCGCCCGCTGCTGAAACTCCAGCGCCCGCTGCTGAAACTCCAGCGCCTGCTGCTGAAACTCCAGCGCCCGCTGCTGAAACTCCAGCGCCAACTCCAGCGCCCGCGCCCGCGCCAACTCCCGCGCCAACTCCCGAGGCTGCCGAACCCACACCAACAGAAAAACTTGTTGACAAAGAGTTGCCGCCAGATCGATCGCCCGCACCCAGCCCCGAACAACCGGGAACCAATTATCAGAAGACTCCCACAATCCCTGGGTTTGCCGTTGGTACGCCGGAAAGCCAGATTTTATCCCAATTGGGAGAACCGACTGACTCTCAAGCGCGGGGTTATTGGCCGAATACTCGCACCGCACTTTACGAAGTGCTGCCGAACCGAATTACTCTCGGCTACATTTACGATCGGGATTCAGGCCAGCTTGTGCAAACAGAGGGTTCTTTTGCCCCGTCGGTGGACGATTTGGTAGTGCGAACCGCGTTAAACGGGATGGTGGGCGGCGCCAGCCGGGAGATTTGGCAGGGCTTGCGCGACGTGCAGCAGCGCCGGAGTAATCGGTTTACGTTTAGGAAAGGTTCGCTCGAAGGGACAATCGAACGCAATGAGCGCGATCGGATTTACATCGGCGTCTGGGACGACAACTTGCATTAAACTTGGCAGCGCTGACATCCTGCACCCTTGTCAATAAACCTGGGCGGGCTCTTCGGCCCACCCCACAGGAAAACTCAACTCTTGTGGAACAGGCCGGAAAGCCTGTTCAAGAAAATGGTGCAAGATGTAAATATTCTTGACTCAGCTTTGTGCCAAAATCTAAAATCCAAAATCTAAAATCTAAAATCTAGTTGACGCAACACGAAATATTGTCTATGATTAAAGAACACACGAGGGGCTGTAATGGTTTCGACAGGGTGGCGAAAGCTGCTCCGTGATGCAGGTCGAGAGTGAGTCTCCTCTCGCAAATACCGGCTCAAACAAAAAAGTAAATGCGAACAACATCGTTCCTTTCGCTCGCAAAGCCGTCGCTGTAGCCTAAAAAACTTCTTGAGCACGGTTTAGAGTGTATGCAACCTAACTCCGTTAACGGTAGCATAACAACCCCCAACGGATGCCCTAGCTAAACGTTTCTAGTCGGCTAGCTAGGAAAGCAATCACTAGAAAATCCCCCCATTTGGGATAAAGATGGTTCCCGCCCTGAGGATTAGAAGGGATAAACCTGTGAACGATCGGAAGGTAAATACCCGCTTTGGACGGCAGTTCGATTCTGCCCAGTTCCATACAAGAAGTGACGTAAAATCAATGGTTTAAGCCATTTGAAAGTTACTTTAAAGCATTAAAAGGGCAGAGAGTTAACTCTCTGCCCTTTTGTTTGGCGTTCCATGTTCATTAAATCTAAAATCTAAAATCTAAAATCTAAAATCGACTGAGCTTGTTGCCAGACTGAACATACATAAAATGCAAACCCATTAGCTAACCTGGGCTCAGACATAAAAATAATTTCACCCTGCCTGTGCGTTCTTAGAGCCAGTCGGGCGATATACTATTAGGCGGTAAAGCATTAAAAATCTTTACAAAGACCCCGATTTCTAAGCCTACTCCTACGAAGGACGGGTGAAAAATTATATGCTGAGCGCTCAAAAGCTGGAAACATGAACCCAGGAATTGACTTACAAGGAAGTTTTGTAGATGCCCTGATCAATTTGGGCTTACCGGCGGACATCGCCCATCTGCTTTGGCTACCGCTGCCAATGGTGCTGATGATTGTCGGTGCTGTATTCGGGGTACTGACTAGCGTCTGGCTGGAACGGAAAATTTCTGCGGCGGCTCAACAGCGGATCGGCCCGGAATTTATCGGCCCTCTGGGAGTCCTAGCACCCGTTGCTGACGGGCTGAAGTTGGTGTTCAAAGAAGACATTGTACCGGCCAAAGCTGACGCGCTGCTGTTTACCCTAGGGCCGGTCATTGTAGTGATTCCAGTTTTTCTGTCCTACTTAATCGTGCCCTTCGGAGAGCATATGCTGATCGCCGATATGGGGACAGCAATATTTCTGTGGATTGCTCTTTCTAGCATTCAGCCGATCGGCTTGCTGATGTCCGGCTATGCTTCTAACAACAAATACGCCCTCCTCGGCGGACTCAGAGCAGCAGCTCAATCCCTAAGCTACGAAATTCCCCTAGCTTTGGCAGTATTGGCAGTTGTGATGATGTCCAACAGCCTCAGTACGATCGACATCGTACACCAGCAAGCCGGCTACGGCATTGTCGGCTGGAATATCTGGCGGCAACCCGCAGGTTTCCTGATTTTCTGGATAGCAGCACTAGCAGAATGCGAACGGTTGCCCTTTGACCTCCCGGAAGCAGAAGAAGAATTGGTAGCAGGATATCAGACTGAGTACACGGGCATGAAATTTGCTTTGTACTACATCGCTTCCTACGTTAACCTCGTCCTTTCTTGCCTGCTAGTAGCCGTTCTGTACCTTGGCGGCTGGGAGTGCCCGATTCCTGTCGGAGTCATCACTAATGCCTTGGGATTGAGCGAGACGACTCCTTGGTTGCAGGTAATTACTGGCACGCTGGGCATTACGATGACCATGCTGAAAGCCTACTTTTTCCTGTTTCTGGCAGTTCTGCTCCGCTGGACTCTACCGCGAGTTCGGATCGACCAATTGCTAGATTTGGGATGGAAGTTTTTGCTGCCGGTTGCTTTAGTTAATTTGCTATTGACCGCAGCTTTGAAGCTTGCCTTTCCCTTTGCTTTTGGCGGTTAATTCATAATAGGTAAATGGCAACAGGGAAAAAAATAGCTGTTAACCAATTACCTATTATAAATTAGCAATTACCAAAAGCTCAAGTACAGAGAGAGAACACCATGCTAAAATTCCTCAATCAAGTAGGCGAATACGCCAAAGAAACTTTTCAAGCTGCTAAGTATATCGGTCAAGGGCTATCTGTAACTTTTGACCACATGAGACGCCGACCGATTACGGTTCAGTATCCTTACGAAAAATTAATTCCTTCCGAACGTTTTCGGGGCAGAATTCACTTTGAATTTGACAAGTGCATCTCGTGCGAAGTCTGCGTTCGGGTGTGTCCGATCAATTTGCCTGTGGTGGATTGGGAATTTAACAAAGAAACTAAGAAGAAACAACTCAAGCACTACAGTATCGATTTCGGAGTGTGTATCTTCTGTGGCAACTGCGTAGAATATTGTCCGACTAATTGTTTGTCGATGACAGAAGAGTACGAGTTAGCCACCTACGAACGTCATGAATTGAATTTTGACAACGTGGCCCTCGGACGTTTGCCCTACAAGGTTACAGATGACCCGATGGTGACACCGCTGCGGGAATTCGCTTATTTGCCGAAAGGTGCGATCGACCCTCATGGAGTTTCCAGCAGCGATCGGCGCGCAGGTCTCCCTCCAGAGGAAATTAGCGAAAAATAGCTAATTAGTCATTAGTCAGCAGTCATCATTCATCAGTGAAATAACGATTATGAATGACTGCTAACTAATCAGTAAAAACGAACAATAGAAAACTAATGATTGAGGATTAAAAATTGTGAATCTAGCCGAAGGGGTTCAAATTGTTTCGTTTGGCATACTGTCCGTAATGATGATTGCAGGAGCACTAGGAGTAGTGCTGTTCTCCAACATCGTTTACTCAGCTTTTTTGCTGTGCGGCGTATTTACCAGCATTGCGGGCTTGTACCTGTTGCTGAATGCCGACTTTGTAGCAGCAGCGCAGGTATTGATTTATGTTGGCGCTGTTAACGTCTTAATTTTGTTTGCGATTATGTTGGTGAACAAGCGCGAAGATTTCCGCACAATTCCCAACGCTTGGGTGCGTCAAGTAGCAACAGCAGTAGTTTGCGTAGGGTTGTTTGCGCTTTTGGGTACGATGGTGGTGTCTACTCCTTGGGCTATTGTCGCGACGACAGGAGCACCTGCCGAAAGTTCGGTCGTGACGATCGCCAAACATTTCTTCACCGACTTTTTGCTGCCTTTCGAGTTAGCATCAGTGTTTTTGTTAATGGCAATGGTAGGAGCAATTGTGCTAGCACGCCGCGATTTCTTGCCAGATGAATTGTCGTCGAACAAGCTATCTGAAACACCCGCTTTTAGTTTGCAAGAAAGACCTCGCGAATTAGTTTCTGCCGGAGATGTTTCTTCGCCAGAATCTAAGTAAGATTAGGGTGCGCGCTGCGCACCTATCTGTCTGTTTGGTAGTAATATTGATTGAGAGAAAATCGCAAAATTTATGCAACTGCAACTCCAGTATTTTCTGTTATTAGCCGCCGCACTTTTCTGCATTGGTGTTTATGGTTTGATTACGAGCCGAAATGCAGTACGTGTGTTGATGTCGATCGAGTTGATGCTGAATGCTGTCAATCTCAATTTGATGGGTTTCTCCAATTATCTTGACCCCGTACAGATTAAAGGTCAAGTATTTACGGTGTTTGTAGTTACCGTAGCCGCTGCTGAGGCTGCCGTAGGTTTGGCAATTGTTTTGACGATTTATCGCAACCGCAATACAGTAGACATGGAAGAATTTAATTTGCTGAAGTGGTAATTAGTCAATAGCGATCGGTCATCAGTCATCAGTTATTAGTGACAAACTAATGCAGATTAAAGACTGATGACTAAGGACTAAAAACTAAGGACTAATGACTTCTAGTAATTTCTAGAGTAATTCTGCCACCGAAATCAGGAATGGGGGCAGCAGGTTTCGAGAGTTGTAGTTTAACTTTCTCAACTAACGGTAGTTGTAAAAGCGCTTGGGCAATAGTATCTGCTAGGCGTTCGATTAATAAAAACTTCGAGTCTTTGACTAGCTTTTGAATCAGAGTAATTGCGCTGCGGTAATCAAGAGTATGTTGAATATCATCACTTTTTCCAGCTTGCGATAAATCCAGCCAGAGAGTAACATCCACTTCAAACCACTGCCCCAAAACTTGCTCTTCCGGCAGATAGCCCGTATATCCGTAGCAGCGAATTCCTGTAAGTTGAATAGAATCCATTTTGTAATAAACTAAAGTGCGTTGCCTCTACCAATTTGTATTAAACCAGATAAAGTTATCTTTCTCTTCCGTCTCTTTTTTTGCCCTCTTTTGCTCTTCCCTGTAGGCCAAGAGCGCCCTCTGCGTTTAAATCACTCTTATTGTATCTTAAATTTCACAACTGTCCTCCTTGCTCCAACTTGTCGAGTAAATCCTCAGCAACTTCATACCATTTCCGCCTAATTTCTGCATCTTCTGGCTTTTCTGTCAAGCTGCGCCCTTGTAATTCAGGATATTTATTGTAATATAATTCATCAACTTTTTGATAGAAAATATCTCTATCAATGTTGAGATTTTTGCGTCGCTTGCCAATTTCTTCTTGCCTAGCTATTTCTGCATTTAATGATGTATCGGGAAGCTGCGGCAGTTCGGGAAACTTCGGCAACTCAGGCAACTTGGGCAATGTAAAACCTGATTTGACTACACTAAAAGCTAACATTCCCGGCAACAAAACCACGCTTAAACTCGCGACTGCTTTCCAAGGAATTAATTTAAAAATGTGGTTATTTTTAACAACTTGAGGGTTTTGGTTAACAGGAGTATGATTGTTTGTAGCAGTTTGAGTGGTGTTTTTGAAAGGGCGACCGACAAAGTTCATTGTCGCTATTTGGGAAATTATACTGCTAATTTGAGATAGTTTTGGATCTTTGAGTGCTTCGCGGACTGCTTTTGCAGATTGGTAGCGATCGCCCGGTTGTTCTGCTAGCATCTTATCCAACACAGTGCCGAGATTTTGACTGACTGTGACGTGCGATCGCCAATCCCAAGTTTTATTATTGATATCGTACAATTTTTGAGGCTTTTTGCCAGTTAGCAAGACTAAAGCCGTGACGGCTAAAGCGTACAAATCGCTAGCAGCAGAAACTTTACCCAGCCGCATTTGTTCGGCCGGCGAATAACCCTGTTTGCCGATCGCCGTATCCGATTGTCCGTTCAACTGAAGTACGGCATTGGCTGCGATTTGCTTGACGGAACCGAAATCAATTAAAAATGGTAGTTGGTCAGCATCATGCTGAATAATATTATCCGGGGAAATATCGCGGTGAATTAAATTTTTTGAGTGGATGTATTCTAAAACTGGTAAAAGCTGAAATAGCAGTTGAGTAACTTCAGCTTCGGTAAAATTTTTACCTTGCTGCTGGCGCGATATCAATATTTCTTCGTAGTTTTGACCCTTGATATAATCTTGCACTAAAAATAAAGATGGATTTCCGCCCAAATCCGTTCGCAGCAGTTCTCGAAACCTGGGAATTTGCGGGTGTTGGAGGTTGTAAAGCATACTCGCTTCGCGATCGAACAATTCGGCCGCTTTCGGGCTGTGAACCACCGGAGAAAACTCTTTGAGTACGCAATGTTCGTTGTAGCGGTTGATGTCTTCGGCGAGATAAGTACGCCCGAAGCCGCCCCGGCCCAATTCGCGGAGGATGCGGTAGCGTTTTTCGAGAGTGGAACCTGGGGCGAGGAGGGAGGAGTTAGACATAAACCGCGGCAAAGTGTTCGAGTTGGGGAGTCGCCGAGCACAGTATAGCTTATTGTAGCTAAGTTTGTTTGAACGCGAGGGGGATCGCTGGATTTAGCCAAAGCTTCCTGCACAATTTCAGCTAATTATGTCAATCTTATCTGATTGGCACACTAGACTTTGTAGCTTGATTGAGGAACGAATTGAGCCGAAATTTAAGAAAGCTAACACTTTTTCTTTAGGTAGTTGCACCTGGTCAACCTATCTGGTACTATTTGATAAATAAGTTATGTCACTAATTTTATTTCATCAGATAATCAACATGAGTGATTCAAAGCCAAAATGGAGTGCAGACGGAAGTAATATTCCAACAATAGATCCTCATACTAAATCCAAACATCAAATTATCGAAAAATATATTGAAAACCTAATATATACACTTTATGAAAAAACTCGTTTTGGAGAAACTACATTTACTTTTATAGATGGGTTTTGTGGGGGCGGTATGTATAAAGATGGTAGTGATGAATGGGAAGGTTCTCCTATTAAAATTATAAAAGCTGTAAGAAAAGCACATCAAAAATCCAAACGAATTTATTCACAACCATTAAATGTAAAATTTATTTTTATAGATAGTAAAAAATCGCACCTGAGTTGTCTCAAAAATTATTCAATGATTAAAGCGAATTTAGGAGAATTAGTTGACGAACAACCGCATACATTTAATGAGGGTTATGGGGATAGGATAGAGCAATGTGAATTTCTACAGGGAGAATTTGAAAATTTAGTAAAATCCTGTATTTTTACAGTTGAAACTCGTAGAGGTCATTCTTTCTTTTTGCTAGATCCCTTTGGTTGGACAGATGTTTCAATGGGAACTATTAGAGACTTAAATAATCTCAGGGGTTCGGAAATTTTATATACTTACATGATTTCTTATATCAAAAGGTTTCTTCTTGAAAGATACACAACACTGAAATCTGCTTTTGAACAAGTTCTTGAAGCAGATGGATATTATGAAAAAGCCAACTTAGAAGACACAAGCATGGGAGAACAGTGTTATTTGAGAGACCAAACTGTCAAGCTCTTTATTGAAAGAGGTAAATCAGAATATGTTTTTACTTTTGCACTGATTCCTAAAGGAGAAAGTAATGTACTATACTATCTACTGCATCTTTCTAAGAACTTAACAGCATTGGAAGTTATCAAAGATTGCTTTGATTTAGAGAACAATCTAGATTATCAATACCATTATGAAATATATGGATATGGACTTAAAACTGCTGATTATTATAATCAGAATCAAATTTCCCTCCAATTGAATATTACCAAAGATAGCTATGAAGTTTGTATGGATAAGTTAGATCGAGATGTGGGAGGTTTAATCAGAAAAAATCCCGAAGGTATTTCTTTTGGAGAAATAAAGAAAAAAACAATGGTACTTAATCCAGCTAACCGAAGGCTCTATAATGAATATATCAACAGATATATTGATGATAAAGAAATAGAAGTTTGGAGAAAGGATAAGTTATTAAGGGGTAAGCGAGTTAAATTGCAAAAAAATGATATAATAAAACTACCCCAGAAATATCAAATTTCATTATTTTATAAGAGTAAGTTTTTTACATCTGATTCCTAAATAACTAAGCTCCAGAAACTCTCACAACCATAAACAGAGGCATATAATGTCTATCGTCAAAGGCACAGAAAAAATTGTCAATCCACTGCAAGAGAGTGCGCTTAATAAGAAGGGACTATGCGACTATGTAATTAACGTAGCCTCTGGTTGTCTGCACGGGTGTACCTTTTGTTATGTACCCTCAACGCCAGCCATTAGGACAAAGCAAGCACAACTACGGGAAAGGGGAGTAAGCAATCCTCAAATGGACTGGGGACAGTATCTTTTTGTTCGTGAAGATATACCCGAGTTACTAGAAAAAAACTTAAGTCGCAAAAAGTCTTGGCGCGAGACGCCAGAAGGAAAAGGAGTAGTTTTACTGTGTTCGGGTACTGACCCATATCAAAACCAGCAAACGGCAAATATAACTCGCAAGACCGTCGAGGTTCTCTTAAAATATAACAAAAGAGTCAGAATTCTAACTCGTGGTTTATTGTGGGTAAACGATCTCGAAATTCTCAAAAATCCTAATGTGACAGTTGGCATGAGTTTGCCATACCTAGATGATGACGAACTGATTCGCAAGATAGAGCCTCAATCACCTCCACCTTCTAAACGCTATGAAGCTTTGCTAAAAGGTCATGAAGCTGGATGTAGATTGTATGTTGCAATGGCTCCCACTCCTCCTACCCTGACATTGGATGACTTTAAAAGATATCTAGAGAAAATCCTGACTGTGAATCCAGAGGTTATTTTTTGGGAACCCATTAATGCTCGCGGGAGTAATGGTAAGCGAATGACAGCAGCAGGTTTAGATTTTGCTCATTCAATTATGACTAGAAAATCATGGGCAGAATGCTTTAACAAACAATGGGAATATATTGAAGAAGCAGCAAAAGATGCGCGGTGTGAAGAGCGACTACACATTTGGCCCGATCCCGAACTAAGAGGATATGTGGATGAAGCTAAACTAGAGCATTGGTTGTATAAACCGACAGTAGAAAAGTGGGATAGTCTCACAGCTTTACGGACTAAGGGAAAATCTAGTAGCACCAAGGACAAGAATTACTCAAATGCTTACAAATCCCGATGAGTAAATTCCTTAGCATCTTTCCCTACATAACTAGCCGCAATATGGCCATCTCCAACAACTCGATACTTATAGGTAATCAACCCCTCTAAACCCACAGGCCCGCGAGGCGGCATTTGCTGCGTGCTAATCCCCACTTCTGCACCGAAACCGTAGCGGAAACCGTCGGCAAATCTAGTCGAACAATTGTGATAAACTCCGGCCGCATCTACTCCATTTAAAAATGTTTCGGCGGCTTCGCTATCTTCGGTGACAATTACATCTGTGTGTCTCGAACCGTAAGTATTGATATGGTTAATTGCCTCTTCCACAGAATCTACTGTTTTGATTGACAAAATCAAATCGCTGTATTCTGTAGACCAATCTGTTTCTGTCGCTTCGGCAATATTTTCGAGGATGGCGCGAGTTTTTTCGTCTCCCCGCAATTCGACTTTTTTCTGCTGCAAAGCTGCGGCGACAGCGGGCAAGAAAAGGGGGGCGAGCGCACTGTGAACTAACAAAGTTTCAATGGCATTGCAGGCTGCTGGATACTGGGTTTTTGCATCTACAGAAATCTCTACTGCTTTGTTAATATCCGCTGCTTTGTCGGCGTACAAATGACAAATTCCGTCGGCGTGTCCCAACACGGGAATTCGGGTATTTTCCTGCACAAACCGCACGAAGGAATTAGAACCTCTGGGAATTATCAAATCTACATATTCATCCATTTTGAGCAGTTCGATTGTTTCTTCCCGCGTGGTGAGCAACTGCACAACTTCTGGATTAACCGCAGTTTCTGCTAATGCTTGATGTATCATTTTTGTCAATATTTCGCAGGAACGGACTGCTTCTTTGCCGCCTTTGAGAATGACGCCGTTTCCCGATTTGATTGCCAAGGATACTATCTGAATTAAAGCTTCTGGGCGCGCTTCAAAAATAATGCCTAAAACGCCCAAAGGACAGGTGACGCGCTTCAGAATTAATCCTGTATCCAATTCGCGGTGAATTTGCACGGAACCTACGGGATCTGGGAGTTTCGCAACGTCGCGCACGCCCGCGATCGCACTTTTCAACTTGCTCTCATCCAACTTGAGGCGATCGTACAGCGGTTTCGCAATTCCATCCGCCTCAGCCGCCTTGCAGTCAGCAGCATTCGCCGCCACAATATCCGGCGCAGCAGCTTCTAAAGCTTTAGCTATAGCATCAATAGCTTGATTTTTGGCATCAGCGGACAAAACTGCCAATTTTCTAGCAGATACGCGCGTTTTTTGGGCAATTTCAATAATAGACATGGCAGTAAGTTTTAAATAGTTTTGAGTTTGGGGTTTTGACTTTTGGGCTTTGGGTTTTGACTTTTGAATTGAATCCCCAAAAAATAAATTTTGGGGCTGTTTTTAATCTTAACAATTCTCAAGGAAATTCTATATTTTTGTTGAGACCCCTTACAGCGATTTGTAATTACAGGTTAAAACAGTGAAGTATAGATAAAATCTCACGGTCATTTCAATTTGTCAATAACCTTAGGAGATTATTATTATGTCATCTCATGCCCCTTTACGCAAGGCAGGGCGAGCAGCCAAAGCTGGGGTTAAACTGATACAGAAAACTGGCGGAAACCTGGTTTTAGCTTCCGGCGTCACCATCAGCCTGCTGTTTGGTATGGTGTTAGCGCTATCTTTAGCCTCAGTTTTAATTCTCAACAGTCCCGATCCAGTCACCGGATTGGCGATCGCACTTCCGATAACTCTGATTTTTAACATTGCTGCTTTTTTCCTATCGCCTTACTTAATGGACTTAACCCAAAATTGGCTATACCATACTCGCTGGGTTTCCCTAGCAGAAATTGAAAGCCTAAGTCCCGAAACAGCGAAAGTTATTCAGAAGGTTTGCAAGCAGAAAAAACTCCAGCAGCCGCGTTTAGGAATTATCGACGACCAAAACCCTACTGCTTTTACTTACGGTTCATTTCCAAACAGCGCTCGCTTAGTCGTCAGTCAAGGTCTTTTCACCTATTTAGACGACGATGAAATTGCCACTGTTTACGCCCACGAGCTCGGTCACATCGTCCACTGGGACTTTGCAGTAATGACTTTAGCTTCAACTTTGGTGCAGATTACTTATTTAATTTACACTACAGCTCAAAGAATGGGTCGAAGTGGTGGCGACAAAGCTAAAGATGCGGCCGGTACGGTAGCTGCTGTTGCTTATTTGTTTTACATTGCAGGCACTTATTTATTGCTGTATTTGTCGCGGACGCGAGAATATTTTGCAGATTATTTTGCGGCCCAAACTACCGGCAACCCCAACGCTTTATCCCGCGCTTTGGTAAAAATTGCTTACGGTATTTTGGAAGAAGGACAAACAGCAACAGAACCCAGCCGTTTATTAGAAGGAACTCGCGCTTTAGGCATTTACGATGCGAAAGCTGCCACATCTACCGGCACTGCTTACAGGATTTCTTCGGAACCAGAAAAGATTGGGCGAGTGTTTTTGTGGGATATGTTTAATCCGTGGGGTTGGTGGATGGAGTTGAACTCGACTCACCCGCTGACTGGTAAACGAGTTCGGGCTTTGAGCACTTATGCCGAACAATTAGGCTTGGATATTGAGTTTGATATGGGCCGGATTGTCGGCGAAGGCAACGATTTGAGCAAGCGGAGATTTTACGGCAATTTTGTGTTCGATTTGCTGCTGTACAGTGCAGAAACTCTGGGGTTAGCGGTGGGTTTTGCGATCGGCATTTCGCTGTCTGCTGCAAATCCGATGATGATGGTTGCTTGTCCTTTAATCGCTTTGGGCGCGGGAATTTTGCTCAAAACTTTGGTGATGTTCCCGAATTACCAACAAGCAGAACACTTGGATGTTTTAGCCTTAATGTCTGACCCTTATGCAAGTCCTTTGCGGGGTCAACCTGCGAAACTGCAAGGCGAATTAATTGGTCGCGGCGATGCGGGTTATACTTTCGGTTCTGATTTGAAATTACAAGATAGAACGGGAATGATTTATCTGCGATATGCTTCTCGTTTTGGGCCAATTGGTAATTTTCTGTTTGGGATGAAACGGGTTGAAAGTTTGATTGGAATGGATGTTAGGACTTTGGGTTGGTTCCGCCGGGGTGTTGCACCTTGGATGGATTTGATTCAGCTTGAAAGCGATAGCGGTACGACGGTTAAGAGTTATCACCGCTTCTGGTCTGTTGTGATGGGTATCGGTGCGTTCGCGATCGGTATTGTCTCGCTATTTATATCATTTCCTGCTTAATAGTTGAAAGGAATAAAGTCCTTACTACAAACAGTTTCATAATGAAGACTTTATTCCTCTTAAGTCAGGGTTAAGGACTCAAGCATTAGTGTCAACTTAAGCAGTTTACAGACCAACCTTTTCCCGATCAGACTTCCTGGGTGTTAAACCAGGGGCTTAACTGATGACCGCTCGCTGTTAAGTGGTTGAGCTGATTTGAATTCCGGTGTGGAAGACAATTGCTTCAGATCGATAAATATCGAAAATTGGCTGGTATCCAACAATCCTGAATTAGGCTGTTTTTTCTTCTGCCATTTTTGACCGATCGCACAAAGTTTGCACATGATTTTAGCTCTTTTTGAGAATATAATAGTTGTTCATCAAATCATGGGCTAGCCGCTTGATTTCAACGCTGGCAAACCCAGCTTCACTCAACATTTGTAGCGCTTTTTCTTGCCCCCACATCGCGCCCAATCCCATGCCGCCATAGGCTAAAGAAACACTCATACAGTGCATACAAGAAATGGTGTAGAGGAAGGGGGCAATGGGATGGTCTAGATTACCGCCGACATCCGTTGTGGCGTTGATATCTTGCATCAGGTAAACACCATCGGATCGCAGCGCATTGTAGATGTTATGCAGCACAACATCTGGTCTGGCTTGATCGTGAATGGCATCGAATGTGGTAATCAAATTGTAGCGATCGCACTCATCCAATGTGGCGGCATCCTTTACCTCAAAATGGATATTGCTTAATTGCCGCAATTGGGCTTCGGTGTTGGCATTGGCGATTGCTTCTCCCGAAAAATCGTAGCCTGTGAATCGGCTATTCGGAAAAGCTTCAGCCAGCTTGTTGAGTGCTTGCCCGCAACCGCAGCCGACATCTAGCACCTCAATACCCTTTTCTAATGCTTCGGTAAGCCCGGGAATCAGTAACAGAATGTGCTCAAATAGCGCCGATACCACGGTTTGATTGCTATCTTCTGCCATCACCGCGTGAAAACGTTTGAACTCGGAGTAGGGTACACCGCCGCCTTTGTAGAAGCAATCGATAATTTTATCCTCCACTGAACTCAGTAGGGGAAGGAATTGAGCAAAGGGGGCAATGTTGTCGGAACTGGCACCTCTGGTCAGGAATGCTGCATATTCTGTCGGCAAGGAGTAGGTTTTGTCGATCGAATTATAATCCACTAAGCGACCCGTTACCATTGCACCGAGCCATTCCCTCACGTAGCGTTCGTTCAATCCGGCAGCATCGGCAATTTGTTGACTGGTTGAGGGCGGCAATTCTGCCATTGTGTCGAACAGTTCGGTGCGATGCCCGATCGAAATCATCACAGCGAGTGCGCCACTGTTGAGAGTGTCCAGCATCCGTCCGGCGAATGCTTCGGCTTTGGTTTTATCGAATGTTTGTGTCATTATAATTTAATGGTAATGGTCTTCAACAGTTATCAGTCATTAGTCATTAGTCATTGGTTATTGGTTATTAGAACAAACAAATAACCAACAGTCAACAGTCAACAGTCAACAATCATTCCGGTGTTACCGGAATTGACTTCACGCATCTGTTCTTGCACCCAATTTTCAAATAATTCGCCGAGCAAACGTTGACGCATCACTAAATCGAACTGAGCCGGAATCAATGTTTCTAATCTGACAATTACCAGCCATTCTTCTATGCGGATAGGATGCCAAAGCTGACCGGGCCCGCTTATCGCCAACAGATGCGCCAAATTGGGGTGGATTGTGCCGAGTTCCGCCGGGCCAAGAATCCCATTGAGTTGAGCTTCTGGGCCTTGGGAATACTCGCGCGCCAGTTCGGCAAAGGATTGCTCTTTTTCTTGAATCCGAAAATACAGTTCTCGCGCAATTGTTGCCTCTTTAACCCGAATCAAAGAATAGATGACTCGATCTAGCGATCGCTTGCGTTGCAGAAAATATGACTCTAGTTTGTGATGCCAAGTTTGGTGTTTAAATTTCTCAGTTTTGAGCAGCCTTGGAATGAAAACAGTCTCTAAAATTTCCCGACTCATCCCGTGCTGTTTTAGCCAAATCTGTTGTGTGGTTTCGTCTATCAGTTGATTTTGTTCGTAGAACTGCTGGCGGGCATTTGTGATTTCTTCAGGGGTGCAATCGATGGGGGCGATCGGCTGATAGTAAAGAGTAGCACCACTTGGCATTTCTTGCCCCAAGACAATCCAAAAGGGAGCGTGTCACTTTTGCGACAAGTATAAATACTCAAAACAAGTGGGGCAAAGGTTTTGAGCTATTGTTGGCAAAA
>NZ_JAUBQD010000070.1:0-33123 GCF_036701085.1 Microcoleus sp. Pol7_A1 | reverse complement strand
GAAGAAGGAAGAAGGAAGAAGGAAGAAGGAAGAAGGAAGAAGGAAGAAGGAAGAAGGAAGAAGGAAGAAGGAAGAAGAAGGAAGAAGGAAGAAGGAAGAAGGAAGAAGGAAGAAGGAAGAAGGAAGAAGGGAGAAGGAAGAAGGAAGAAGGAAGGTTCAGGATTATTGATGATTTAGGTGGAGAGACTATTTGTAAACTCGCCCGCGGGCGATCGGCTAATTTACCTGTAGCCAAGCTCCCAAACCTGGTAATCATCAGCCATTGCAATTATAAAATATAAAATATAAAATCTATAATATTATAAGTTCTGTAAATATAAAAGTAGTCGATGCACGAGGGAGTGCTATAATGACTATTTAACCAGTTTTCATAATTTCAACAATTTTCAATTTAACCAAAACATAGCATCGATGACCAGCAATCAAACAGAAGAGAATAAAGGCAACATATTAATTGTTGACGACACTCCAGAAAATTTGCAAGTTTTATCAGCAACGCTGTCAGATCGGGGCTACAAAGTCCGGGGCGTAATTAACGGCAAAATGGCAATCAGAGCAGCGCGCTCTGGTTCTCCCGATTTGATTTTGCTCGACATCAAAATGCCCGAAATAGATGGCTACCAAGTCTGCACGCAGCTCAAGGCAGATCCGAAAACATCAGAAATTCCCGTTATTTTTATCAGCGCTTTAGATGAAGTATTGGACAAAGTAACCGCCTTTAAAGTAGGAGGTGTTGACTATATCACAAAACCCTTTCATGTAGCCGAAGTTTTAGCGAGAATCGAAAACCAACTAACTATCCAAAGACTGAAAAAACAATTGCTAGATCGCAATACCGAACTGCAACAAGAAATAATAGAACGCAAAAAAGCCGAAGAAACCGCGGCCGCTGCATCGGTCGCAAAAAGTCAATTCGTTGCCAACATGAGCCACGAATTGCGGACTCCCCTGAACGCCATCCTGGGTTTTACCCAAGTCATGAGCCGCGACTCTTTACTCAGCCACGAAAATCTCGAAAATCTCCGAATTATTAACCGCAGCGGTCAACATTTGCTGGAACTAATTAACGATGTTTTAGACTTGTCGAAAATAGAAGCAGGAATAATTGGCTTAGATGAACGCAGCTTCGATCTTTATCAACTTCTCGAAACTCTCGAAGAGATGTTTCAAATTAAAGCTGAAAATAAGAATTTGCAACTAAGATTTTTCGTGGAGGCGAATGTTCCCCAATATATAAAAACTGACGAAAAAAAGCTGCGCGTATGCTTGATTAACCTGCTGGGAAATGCCATAAAATTTACTCTTGATGGCGGTCGTATTTGGCTGCGCGTGAGCGTGGAAAGCAAGCAGCAGCTAACCGAAGCGGAAATTTATTCTAACTCTACCTCGGGCGAAGAAGTTTTAATTTTGTTTGAAGTTGAAGATACCGGAGTTGGCATACCAGCAGCAGAAATAGACACTTTATTTGATGCTTTCGTGCAAACTGAAGCAGGTAGAAATGCGGCTGACGGTACGGGATTGGGTTTGACAATTACTAAAAAATATGTGCAGATAATGGGCGGAGATATTGGGTTCAAAAGTGTTTTAGATAAGGGAACGAGTTTTAAATTTAATATCCGAGTATTGCCCACTAATTCGTCTGAAATAACAGTCGTGACATTGCAGCGGGCGATCGGATTAGAAGCCGATCAACCGATTTATCGGATTTTAGCAATTGACGACAATCAAGAAAATCGGCTGCTGCTGATTAAAATGCTGCAACCAATTGGTTTTGAAGTCCGAGAAGCGGAAAACGGTCGCCAAGCTGTTGAAATTTGGGAAAGTTGGCAGCCTCATTTAATTTGGCTGGATACACGAATGCCAGTAATGGACGGTTTTGAAGCTGTCAGACAAATTAGAGCTAAAGAAAAACAAACTCAGCGGCGAACTGTAATTATTGCTCTGACTGCTAGCACTTTTGAGGAAAAAAAAGGCGAAATTATTGCTGCAGGTTGCGACGATTTTGTGCGCAAACCTTTTCAAGAACAAATCCTCTTTGATAAGATGGCTTGCTACTTGGGAGTGCGCTATATTTATCAAGAGTTGCCCGGGCTACCAGTCGGGGCTTTAGGGCGTTATTTTGTGAGCGACAAACCCGATTCATTTTTCGGAGGGCTGCTGGCCCAGATGCCTCAAAGTTGGCTGCAGGAACTCTACGATGCAGCTAATGATGTTAATGAAGAGCTGGCGATTCAAATTGTCGATCGCATCTGGGAAAGTCATCCAACTTTAGCTCAGGCTTTAAAAGATTTACTTACCGATTACCGACTCGACAAGATAATGGATTTAACTCAATCGAGTTTAAAATAAATGGATAATAGCCAAATTAAAGTATTGGTGGTTGATGACCAACCCAGCAATCTGCGGTTCTTATCTAAGCTGCTAACTGCCCAGGGGTATCAAGTTTACCGAGCTATTTGCGGTCAACTGGCGTTGAATGTTGCGATCGCCCATTGCCCCGATTTAATTTTGCTTGACATTAGAATGCCAGAAATGAACGGTTATGAAGTTTGTCGGAGACTGAAAGCGACAGCGGAAACCGAACAAATTCCAGTAATTTTTTTAAGCGTATTAGATGACATTAATGATAAATTACAAGCTTTTAGAGTTGGCGGTGCCGACTATATTGCCAAACCATTTCAAGTAGAAGAAGTTTTAGCACGCATCGACAAGCAAGTCTCCTTGCAAAAACTGCAACAGCAATTAAAAGAGCAAAATTCTCAACTGCAACAGTCGCAGTCGCTGCTTGCTAGCATATTAAATAGTTCCTTAGACGGTATGGTGGCTTATTCTGCCATCCGCAACAGTGAGGGAAATATTGTGGATTTCCAGTGGCTGTTGATCAACCCTGCCGCCGAAAAATTTTCTGGGATGCCATTGAATGAGATAGTTGGCAAGAATTTGTTGGCAGAAATTTCCCAAGTTCGCAAAAACGGGTTATTTGATTTGTATGTTTCTGTAGTAGAAACAGGAGAAAGTGTAGACAAAGAATTTTATTACGAATACGAGGGAGATACAAGTGCTTGGCTGCACATTGTTGCGGTCAAGTTAAACGATGGCTTGGCAGTAACATTTCGCAACATTACCAATCGCAAACGAGCAGAAATTGCCCTGCGAGACAGCGAAGAACGCTTCCGCGCGATATTCGAGCAAGCTGCGGTCGGCATAGCTAAAACCGCCCTTAGCGGTCAATTTATGCGGGTAAATCCCGGTTTTTGCCAAATTGTTCGCTATGCAGAATCGGAATTGTTGCAGCAAAGTTGGCAGGCAATTACTCACCCGGATGACATCGAAGCTGACAGAGAATATGTGCGATCGCTGTTAGCAGGGAAAATTAAAACTTTTTCTCTGGAAAAGCGTTTGATCTGCAAAGATGAGGCAGTGCGCTGGGCGAATGTTACTGTTTCGGCAATGCGCGATGTCAAGGGGACGCCGCAGTATTTGATTTGTGCGATCGAGGATATTTCCCAGCGCAAGCTGGTACAAGAACTGCTGCAAGCGAGTTTAGACATTCAAACCCGCTACGCTCAAGAATTAACTCGTTCTAATGCCGAACTCGAACAGTTTGCCTACGTGGCTTCTCACGATTTGCAAGCGCCTTTGAGCACGATTGCGGGCTACGCTCAACTATTAGAAAACCGCTGTCACAACCAACTTGATGCCCAAGGAAATAAATTTCTCCGCAATATTGTTAATTCTTGCGGGCGGATGCAGGCGCTGATTGATGACTTGCTGCAATATTCGCGGGTCGGTCGCAGTGAGAAACCTTTTGATGTGATAGATTGCAATCTGGTTTTTGAGGATGCTTGCGCTAATTTGCAGTTAGCCATCCGCCAAAATCAAGCTTCTGTTAGTAAGGGCGATTTGCCAATGGTAAGAGGTGACAGTTTTCAACTGCTGCAACTGTTTCAAAATTTAATTGGCAACGCCATTAAGTACCGCAGCAGCGAGGCGCCGATGGTGCGCGTCAGCGCTTCGCGTGAGGGGGATAGCTGGGTTTTTTCAGTGCAGGATAACGGTATTGGAATTGCCGAACAGTACCATCCGCGAATTTTTCAGATTTTTCAGCGCTTGCACACCCAAAAACAGTATTCAGGAACTGGTATCGGTTTAGCGATTTGTCAAAGAATTGTCGATCGGCATGGCGGCCGCCTTTGGGTAGAATCAGAACTCAATCGAGGTTCAACTTTTTATTTTTCTATTCCTATACCAAAGTGAAGTCACCCGTCCGCCTGCAGCAGTCAGCCGTTCTTTACTAAAGCTTTAAATAGCTTTATGTTTTCTTTACACAAATGGTCATTAAGTGTAGCATATTCACTGATGACATCGAGCCAAAAATCAATCACGATAAATCTATTAGCTCTATCCTTATACAAGTTATAAATCAGCGGTGCGCGCAAGAATTGTCAGTTTTTTTCAATTGTATCCAGAGCATCTTGCTTTGGGATGCAGTAGTTTCCCTAGTAGTTCGCGGACAAGGATTTGTGATGTCTTTGCAGCTAGCCGGTACTCGAACAGACACTCAAGTGAAACAAGCATAATTCGCAAACCTTTGCAAATCCACGAAAACCGTAAATTGCTGCAACACAAATTTAGTGTTCTCAGCCAGATTTGCCGGATAATGGCAACAGATGCTTTGCAGGCGCTCAGACACGGCTCAAAGTCCCGCAACCTCACAAAAGCCATTCGCAGTGAGGCAAAGCCGTGAATTATCAAAAGAAAACATTTACTCTTTTAATAGCAAACGATGACGAGGACACGCGCTTTTTGGTGAAGGAAGCACTTCGAGAAGTTCGTTTAGCAATTAGGAGCGAATTTGTGGAAAATGGAGAACAAGTGCTAGACTACTTGTACCGTCGCGGTCAATATGTTGGTAGCAGCAATTGGCACCAGGCAGACCTGATACTTTTGGATCTGAATATGCCGAGGCTTGACGGGCTAGAAACACTAACTTCGATCAGATCTGACCCCCATTTGCAACAAATTCCGGTTGTAATCCTCACAACTTCGCACCGCAGGGGAGATATCTTGCTTTGCTATCGCTTGGGGGCAAATTCTTTCATATCCAAACCAGTCACGTTTGAAGGATTGCTTGAAGTAATGAAGACTTTATGTAAGTATTGGTTTGAAATCGTTTCACTCCCGCCGGATATGTAAGCTTTAATTGAGGGCTAAATCGATAGTTTGAGTGTAGAGTAAATTTGATAAACCGACATATTAGCCCGATCGCAAGTATCGCTATCAAAACTCACAAGTTTCCTTCGACCCGCTCCGAACGCTATAGTTGTGTTAACACGTAACAAATGTCTGAAAATTTTGTTGGTTGAGGATGACCTGGCAGCTCCGACCATGATCGAAGACCTTTTAGGGTCATTCAGCCAGTCTCTATTTCTTCTCCAAACGGTTAAGTCTCTGGAGATAGGAGTCGGGTGTCTGGAAGAAGAAAAGTTTGACGCCGTACTATTAGATTTGTCAGTGTCAGACTGCTTGGGAGGATGCGAGGCGATCGCAGTTTTGAAAGCGCGATGGCCCACAGTGCCAATTGTGGTGGTGACAGAGATCAACGATGAAAATACGGCGCTGTCGGTATTGCGGTGGGGCGCTCAAGATTGTTTGGTAAAGGGAAAATTTCACAGAGAAATGCTGGTGCGGGCAATCCATTACGCGATCGAACGCCAGAAAATCGAAGAACAATTGCGGCAGCAGGCCCTCCGAGAGCGGCTGTTGGGCAAAATGATCGAACATATTCGATCTTCAATAGACGCGGCAAGCATTCTCCAAAGTACCGTCGCAGAAGTGCGCCAATTTCTCAAAACAGACCGCGTTTTAATTTATCGTTGCCAGGATTGGTCGTCTAAACTCGACGGGGAAGAGGAAAAAGGTGCGATCGTCGCAGGTGACGGTTTGCCATGCGGTTATATTGAAAACCAAAATATTAGTGCTGCTTTGGCGGTGTCATGCTGTGTTTTGGTCGAATCCCAGTCTGTACAAGCAATAGCAGATGTCAGCGCTGCCGACTTGGTTGGCAGTTGCAAAGAATTGCTGGCAGATTGTGAAATGACAGCAGTTGTCAGCGTTCCAATTTGGCAATCTGGCGACTGGGAAACGGTAAACAAAACACAAGAAAGCACTGTTTTGGAAGCCGAAAAAAATCAAGATGCAGCCGAAAATTATATGTGCCGCCTGCCAGCGAGCCGCAAACCGCAGGCGCAGGGTTCAAGTGCGGCGGCTTCGATCGCAAAAAATGGCAATAGTTTGTGGGGAATGCTGACAGCATACAATTGCAGCGGTGTCAGGGAATGGCAGCAGTGGGAAATAGATTTTTTACAGCAGTTGGCAAATCAAATGGCGATTGCGATCGAACAATCTCAACTTTACCGCCAGCTAGCAATAGCAAATCAAAAATTGCAGCAACTGGCAACTACTGACGGACTGACTGGCATTGCCAATCGTCGCCAGTTCGATCGCGTTTTGAGATTAGAGTGGCGCAGATTGGCAAGAGAAGAACTGCCGCTGTCTTTAATTATGTTTGACCTCGATTTTTTTAAACTTTACAACGAATTTTATGGGCACCTCGGCGGGGACGATTGTTTGCACCAAGTTGCCGGGGCGATCGCCAGAGCCACCAACCGGGCTGGGGATTTGGCCGCCCGCTACGGTGGCGAAGAATTTGCCGTAGTGCTGCCCAACACTAGCGCCGAAGGGGCAAACATTGTCGCCCGGAAAATTTGCGACAGCATCGCCAGCTTGAAACTGCCCCACGCGCGATCGCCGATCGGCCCCTACGTTACCCTCAGTTGCGGCAGTGCTACGGCGATTCCTTCTGCCCAGGAATCTCCCGACACCTTAATTCGCAGCGCTGACAGCGCCCTTTATCAAGCCAAAACCGAAGGCAAAAATCGCATTTGTCACGCCAGCAGTAACTGGGAATCTTCCCCGATTTTTATGTAAAAGTTGAAGGTAATTGCTAATTAGTAATTGGTAATATCGTGTTTAATTTTTCCCTCACAACTCACAACTCATATCGTTGACCTGTGCATCGGAATAAGAACTTTCCGAGTGCCGTGCGAGCCGGACGCGATCGAGTGAGCCGGAGCGAGCGGAATGCTCGCTTGCAGGTTATAATTCCAATGTTACCGTATTTGATATTAGTCATTACTGCTGCCCAATTTCCAATTACCAATTCCTAATTTATTCCCCCTTTTTTCCATCTCGTACCAGTTAAATTCGGTCGCACTGGAATTTCAATCAAAAACTCCGCTCCCTCTCCTAGTGTCGAAATACAGCTCAATCGACCGCCGTGCCGATCGACTATAATCGAGTGAGAAATCGACAGTCCCAAACCCGTTCCCTTGCCCACAGGTTTAGTCGTGAAAAACGGGTCAAACAGCCTCGATCGCACCGAGTCCGGTATCCCCAGCCCGTTGTCGGCAATAGATACCGCTACGAAGCCCGCAGCAGCCTGATAACTGCGAATAGCGATCGTGCTGGGATGTCGATCGCACTCCTCGATCGGACGCTGCTTGTCCCGTTCTTCCAAAGCATCGATCGCATTAATCAAAATATTCATAAATACCTGATTCAACTCGCCCGGAAAACATTCTATTTGCGGTAATAGTTGGTAATCTTTAACTATCTGAATCCCCGGATGGCTGCTGTGAGATTTTAACCGATTTTGCAAAATCATTAAAGTGCTATCAATTCCCTCGTGAATGTTGACCGACTTTCCAGCAGACTCGTCCAAGCGGGAAAAGTTGCGCAAGGATTTCACGATCTCGACAATTCGCTCTGTTCCTACTTGCATCGAATTAAACAATTTCGGGGAATCCTCAGCAATATAATCCAAGTCTATTTCATCAATTTTCTCCAAGACTTGGGCTGGAGGATTAGGACAGAAATTCTGGTAAAGTTTAATCAATTCCAGCAAATCTAAAGTGTAATTGCGAGCCGGACTGAGATTACCGTGAATAAAGCTAACCGGGTTATTAATTTCGTGAGCAACACCAGCAACTAACTGACCCAAACTCACCATTTTTTCATTTTGAACGAGCTGAGCTTGAGTGGTTCTGAGTTTGTTAATAGCTGCTTCTAACTCTAGCGCTTTTGAACGTTCTCGCGCTTCCGATTCCTGCAAAGCTGACTCGGCTTGTTTGCGATCGGCAATTTCAGTTTGTGCTTGCTCAAACAGCATCGATTGCTGGATCGCGATCGCCAACTGCACGCTAATTTGTTTGAGACACTCGACCTCAATTTCCAGCCAGCGGCGGCTGCCCGCGCACTCGTGGGCAATTAATAACCCCCACAACTTCTCGCCTTGCAAAATCGGCACTACCAAATTAGCTCGCACCTGAAATTGACTTAATAAATTAATGTAGCACTGGGAAAGATCGGCTTTATAAATATCATCCACAGCTACAGCGCGTCCGTGTTCGCAAGCAGAAACATAGCTTTCTTCAAAGCAATAATCATTAATAGTTATTCCTTGAATCGACTGCCAATTTTTGTCCACCGACTCGACAGTTACAAAACCGCTCCAATCGGAATTAAAGCGATAAACAACTGTCCGGTCTGTTTGCAAAAAATGCCGTACTTCAGCAACAGTTTTTGTCAAAATCTCTTCTAAATTTAGAGAAGAGCGAATGCGTTCCAGCATCCCTACTACCAAGCGTTCTCGCTTTAGTTGCTGGCGCAAGATAGCCTCGGCAAGTTTGCGAGGACTAATATCTTCAATCATACCAATTAAGTAGCTCGGTTTCCCCAACCCATCTCGCACTAAAGATACACTCACATTAGTCCAAACAAATGAACTGTCTTTGCGAACAAAGCGTTTCTCAATTGAATAATTCAAGATTTCTCCAGCTAATAGTCTGTCGCGGGACTCGACATCGGCTGCTACATCTTCTGGGTGAGAAATATCCCCAACATTTCGCGCTTTCACTTCCAATTCAGAGTATCCGACAATATTGCAAAACCCTTGATTGGCATTCAAAAATTGACCGTCGGGCCATATTTTCACAATGCCGATCGCTGCTTGTTCAAATACAGCTCGAAATCGCTGTTCGCTTTCTTGCAAAGCAATTTCTGCTTTTTTGCGATGGGTAATGTCCATTGCCGTGCCAAACAGCCGCACCACCTCACCCAGCTCATTTTTAACAGCTTGTCCTTTAGCGTTAACGTGCCTGATTTCTCCTGATGGAAAATAGATGCGGTGGTCGATATCGTAAGCTGTCCCTTCAGTCACTGCCTTGTGCACAACTTGTGTAAACCTTTCTTTGTCATCGGGATAAATTTGCTCTAAAAGTTCTTCCATTGTCGGCGGGCGATTCAATTCTCGACCGTAAACTCGAAACAGTTCTTCCGACCAAGCAATAATTTCTGCCTCAATATCGAATTCCCAATTGCCGATGCGGGCTATTTTTTGCGCTGCTTGCAACTGGTCGGCAAGTTGTTGCAGAGATGCGATCAACTGCGTTTTTTCCGCTTCTGCTGCAACGCGGGCGCTGATATCTTTGTGAGTGCCTGTTATCCGCAACGGCGCACCCCATTCGTCGTACTCGACTACCTTGCCCATCGCCATAATCCACTGCCAATTGCCCGCTTTGTTGAGCATCCGAAATTCAAATTCATAGATCTCAGTCTCACTTTCCAAATAGGAATTTAAAGATTCCATTACCTTTGGTCGGTCTTCGGGATGCAGCAAACTTTCCCAACCCTGGAGGTTATTTTCAATTTCGGTTTCTGCGTAGCCTAGCATTGATTTCCAATGAAAGTCGAAATAAGTTTCGCCAGTAGCTATATTCCAATCCCACAGCCCCAAAGAGCTGCCTGAAACCGCCAACTGCAATCGCTCTTGACTGAGCTTTAATGCCGATTCGGTGCGTTTTAGTTCTGTGAGTTCGGCAATTATGGCTATCATTCCTATTGGTTGAAGCGCGGTATCTTTAATGCAGTCAGCTCGCAATAAACTTTCAACAATTTCGCCATTTTTAGTCTTGATTTCAATTTCAGTGTTCCAGGAAAAACCTTTCCGCAGCACCCTAAATAGCTTTCTCAAATCTTGAGATTTGGCATACATTACTGCTGGACCCCCGGCATTATTTAGCTCCTCAACTGTATAGCCGTAGCGCTTAATAAATGCTTGATTGTGATAAACGGAATAACCGTCCAAATCAGCGATCGCGATCGCATCACTAGCGCTGTCTACAGCTTGAGTTACCAGGCACAGAGTCAGTTCGGCTTGTTTGCGATCGGTAATGTCAAAAATCGCTCTGTCTATCCACAAAACCAGCCCTTCTAGATTGTAAGTTGGCCTACCTCTTTCCGACATCCACCGCACCGCACCGTCAGCGCGAACAATCCGGTATTCTATATGGTACGGCTGTTTCGACTCTACTGCTGCACTGACTTGTCGATCGACTATTTCCTTGTCTGCCTTATGGATGAGGCTAGCAAAACTCCAGCGGTTGTTGTGAATAAAATCCTCAGCAGGATAGCCACTAATTGCCTCAATTTCATCGCTAATAAATACCATCGTTTCATCAGCATCATACAAGCTGCGTCCGATAGCGCCGGGGATATTCTCAACGAGCGATCGAAATCTGGCTTCGCTCTCCCGCAAAGCTGCTTCTGTCTGTTTTAAATTAGTAATATCCAGCACCATACCTTCCCAAACTATATCCCCTTCCTGCCCTATTTCAGTAGGACAATCAACTCGTTCCGATCTCGCAACCCCTTGCATCCACTTAAATTTTCCCGACGGCACAATCGGGCGCCATTCCTGCTGCCAGGGCTGCATATTTACCGCAGAAACAGCAATAGATTCTTCAAGTCTTTGGCGGTCGGCTGGATAGATACAACTAAAAAGTAGTTGGGGATTCTGCTGAATTTTTTCTGGTGCTAATTCATATAAATTGCGGCTGGCAGAAGAAATATAAGGAAAACTTTTTTTTTCGTCTGTTGAGAGGCGAAATTGATAAATTATTCCATGCAAATTGGCAGCAATTTGCCGCAGTCTAGCTTCGCTTTCTTGCTGCGCTAATTGTTTGCGCCTATCCTGAGTGATATCTCGAATTGTCCCGACGAGAATTTTACTGCCGTCGGTATTTTCAAAGATAGTTTTTTTAGTAGACAGAATGTGCTTTGCACCGCTGGCGTCCGTAAATATTTCCTCGGTCTCGTTTTCTTTCCCCGTCCTAAATACTTGCTGGTCAGTCTGCCAAAAAAATTCAGCTTCTTGTTTTGGGAAAAAGTCGTAATCCGAGTTGCCCAGCAGTTCCTCGCGTTGCTTGCCGATTAGCTTGCAAAAAGCATTATTTAACAGTATCCAGCGGTGCTGTTCGTCCTTGACAAAAATTGGGTCTGCAACTGCATCGATCGTATAATTCAAAAACTTTTTACTAGCTTCGAGTTCTGAGAGTGCTAAAATTTTATCCGTAATATCGTTGATTGTTCCTGTCGTCCCCTGCGCCGCGCCGTTCCAGCCAAACATCAAAAATTCTTGAACTTCCCCCCAGCGAATATCGCCATCTTTGGTAAGATATCGAATTTGATAGCAACAAGATATTTCTTGATTTTCCTTCAAGCCCCTAAACGAATTTAAATATTTGTATTGATCGTCAGAATGAATGTAACTCAAACAGGAGCTTCCTAAGCTTTCATCAAGGGTAAATCCGGTAATTTCCGTCCAAGCCGGATTGAGAAAAGTCCAATTGCCAGCAGTATTTGTTTCAAAAACGACTTCTTTGATATTCTGAACAACCTGCTGGTATTTTTCTTGACTTTTATGCCATTCTGCTTGCCGTTTTTGGCGGGCGATCGCGCACCTGAGCGTCCGCACCAGCAGCCGACTGTCTACTTGTCTTTTCACCAGATAATCTTGGGCGCCGGCGGTAATTAACTCGACAGCCAGTTCTTCGTCATCGGCGGCTGTCAGAATGACGATCGGAATATTTATACCGCAATCTTGCAGCCGGAAAAGATTATTAAATTTAGGGATATCAGGAAGTGAAAGGTCTAATAAAATTACATCAAAAACCTCGCAGCTTAAAATTTCTATAGCTTCCCGGAGACTAACTGCATAAGCCAAATCAATTGATAGTGCCTGTGGGCGCTCAGACAGCAGTTCTTGAATGAGTTCTGCATCTTCTGCACAGTCTTCTACTAAAAGAACTTTCAAGCAAGCAGGCGTTAAAGTTGACTCAAAAACAGATGTCATTGGCTATTTTTTAGTAATAAAAAAATCTCAGCAGGGGATGCAGTTACCTAGCTCATTAATTGGGGAACTTAAAGCGCAGGCTTGAGGGTGTGCGGGGTGCTAGCAAACCTCCTGATTTATTTGTAGAATTGAGTTATCCGCTGCAAGTTGTCCGCCTCGCCCCAAACCTAGTACCCAACACAATCATACTTTTACCAATGTTGCAATTCCACTCTGTTTTAATTTACAACCTTTGGCAGGGGAATAGCAAGGGGCAAGGCAAAAGAGCGCGGAGGAATCAGGACTTGCATTCCTTATTTATACCATTTTATTTTTTATTTCAAATTGCGGTTTGAAGCTTGCCTAAAGTTACATTCTTTTTGCAAACAGGTATTACTACGAACCTACGAGAATTAGCGTTAATTTACGGACAGGCTGTGAGATAGTGTTCAGTTAATTGCCCGCAATTAGCACCTGTTTGTATTGAGCAATGCAAGTCCTCTATTTCTGGAGGAACCAAGACTTGCAGCCCTTAATACGAACCTAATTACGAACTTAATGACGGTTGTCTGACCGGACACAATTTTACTCATTTGAGTCAATTAAGTTTTCGGCGGTTTGGGCAGCACAACTGTAAACACGCTGCCTTGGCCGACATTGCTGCTAATAGCAATTTCTCCGTTAAAAGGTTTTAAAAGTTCAATACAAGTATAAAGCCCGAGGCCAGTTCCTGTCGGTTCGCCTTCGGTTTTTTCCTCGCCTTTAGGTGGCTTAGATGTGTAAAAAGGATCAAAAACTTTTGACACATCTTCTGATGATATGCCACATCCCGTATCTGCAATATCCATGTATATGTTCGAGTCGTCTTGCCGAGTCACGATAGTTAGTTCCCTGCTTTTCTTTTCCCACATAGCATCCATTGCATTATTAATTAAATTATAAAATACTTGAGATATGTAGGAATAAATTAAGGGAATGCTGGCAATTTCTTCGTCATAAAAATATTTTTTTCTAATCTTATTTTTAAAATACAGGTTGCCTTCCAATAGCTGAACTTCTCGCTGCACTAAATCGTTGATATTCACAGAGTGCAAATCTTGCTTTTGCTCTTTTCTGCTTTTCATCATTAGAGTATCCATGATCTGATTGATTTTTGCGACAGCTTGGAAAATATACTTAGTATAATTAAACAGAGACTCATCTTGAATTTTTGTGGCTTTTGTTTCAATCAAATCGACGCTAGTCTGGATCACTTGCAGCGGACTTTTGAGGTTGTGCACCATTCCCTGGGTCAAACGTCCGATGATCGCTGTTTTTTCCTGGTCGATTAATTGCTTGGTTTTTTGTTCGACAAGTCTTTCTAGGTTTTGATTGAGGTGGGCAAGTTCGAGGTTTTTTTCTTCGAGTTTTTTTTGCAAGCTGCGGATTGTCAAGTGAGTTTGAATGCGGCTCAACACTTCTTCGTGCTGGAAAGGCTTAGTGATGTAGTCAACGGCTCCTGTTTGAAAGCCTTTTACTTTATCAAGCGTATCGGAAAGGGCGCTCATAAATATAATGGGAATGTCTCGCGTTGACGTGTCTGCTTTCAAACGCAGGCAAGTTTCAAAACCATCAATTCCTGGCATCATGATATCCAAAAGAATTAAGTCTGGATGGATGTATTCAATTTGTTCGATCGCACTTTCGCCGTCGAGAGCCACTAATACTTTAAACCCGTAATTCCTTAACAGCTCGAAAAGTACGTCAAGATTTGTTTGGTTGTCATCTACAATTAGTATGATGCTTCTTTCGGAATTCTTATCGTTCATATTAAAGGGAAACATTTAAATTTTTGAGTTTAGAGTTTTGGGTTTTGAATTTAAATCTGATTCAAGGGATTTTATGCGGCTTTAGAAACCCGGTTGGTTCCTAGATGCTTCTATTTAGGATAACCCTTTTAGGAGCGGGCTGCGAGTGCGGATTCCACAAGCAAATTAAGTTGTCACTTCGCGGGAACCCAGAGTCCCTGATTGAGAATGGTACTCTGGGCGCGAGATTTAACTGATTTTGAGTTGTCTGTTAGCTACAGTCAATTTTAGGACAAATGTTCCTTCAAAAAATCTCGAATTTGCTTGAGCTGAAATCCTTTAGCAAGTTGGCGCAGGTGATCGACGAAAGGCACTAATGTCTGGTCAGAATGTTGGAGTTTAGCAGTTTCTTCCAGAATAGCTTCAATATCGCCCATTGCAGCCAATCTTAACAATGCCAAGACTGATTCTGAGGGAGGAGACACAATCGTTGAGTCAGCAGCAGCAATCTCAGATGATCCTGTGGGGGTTTGAGCTTTCCGCTTTTTGGTTGTTTCTCCTCCTTCTTCGTAAACCCATTCTAGTCTCAAATGCAGGCGCAATAATTCTAAAAGCTCTTTAGTTTGAATCGGTTTGGTGAGAAAATTATCGCAACCTGCAAGTAGACTCTGTTGCCTGGTAGTCTCGTAAACGTTAGCGGACAAAGCAAGGATAACCACATCTTTTAATTCCGGCAACTGTCGCAGCCGCCTGGTAGCTTCCCAACCGTCCATTACTGGCATCAGCAAATCCATTAAAATTATATCCGGTAGAAATTCCTGTGCTTTGTGTATGCAGTCTTTGCCGTCTGTAGCTTCTGCAATTTCAAAGCCCAAACGAGAAAGCAGCCTCTGTAGCAGGGCGCGATTTACTTCGTGATCGTCCACGACGAGCACTTTCCGCTGGCGGCCGCTAAAACCGACAAGCCGGCGTTTTTCTTGGGTGGAGGGGAGTTCAGAAGACTGGGTGAGTGCCGGCAAGTCTAGATCCAACCAAAATATGCTGCCTTTGCCGGAGGTACTTTGGACGCGAATTTGGCTACCCATCATTTTGACTAATTTTTGGCTGATGGAAAGTCCCAGTCCGGTACCTTCGACGAAATTGCTACGATCGCCCACTTGATGAAAAGGCAAAAATATTTCTTCTAATTTATTCTGCCCGATGCCAATTCCGGTATCTTCGATTTGAAAGCGGATTTTAGCGGTAGAGCCACGATCGCCCCTATTTGCTACTGTTATCACCTCAGACGCTTCTTTTGTTCCCAGCGGCGAGAGCGACATTTGCTGCGCGTCTAACTTTGCGGTCAAATTGATTGTTTGAGTGGAAACTTCTGCTGTTAAACTCGAATTTTTGCCGTTAATGTGAGGATAATTTTCGGCTGAATTTTCTGCATAACCGACTTTGAATGTAACGCCGCCGCTGTCCGTAAACTTAACGGCATTGCTGAGCAAATTAATCAAAACTTGACGCAACCTTTTTTCGTCAACCAAAATGGCGTCTGGCAGAGCCGAAACCTGCTCGTAATTAAAGGCAATTCCTTTTTGATCCGATCGCATCTGGAACAAATCAACAATACTTTTAACAAAGCTGGGAAAATGCACGTTCGCCGGTGACAGTTCCATTTTACGAGCTTCGATTTTCGAGAGGTCTAAAACATCATTAATCAGCATCAGCAGGTGGTTGCCGCACTGGTTAATGTTGTTGAGACTTTCTTGCTGCTCGGCGGTAAAATTTTTATCCAGTTTGAGCAGTTGAATGTATCCCAAAATCCCGTTCAAAGGCGTCCGCAACTCGTGGCTCATGTTGGCGAGAAAGTCGCTTTTAGCGCGGTTAGCCGATTCCGCGGCTTCTTTAGCTAATTGCAGGGCGGCTTCTGCAAGCTTGCGCTCGGCAATTTCGGTTTGTGCTTGTTTAAATAGCGTCGATTGCTGAATGGCGATCGCCAACTGCACCCCCAATTGTTTCAGGCACTCTGCCTCCAATTGCTGCCAGGGACGCGGGCCTGTGCAGTGGTGGGCAATTAACAGCCCCCACAAGTTTTTGCCTTGCACAATTGGCACTACCAGATTCGCTCTCACGTCGAGCCGAGTCAACAAACTCAAGTGGCACTCGGCCATGCCGGCATTGTAAACATCTTCTGCGGCTGTAATTCTGCCGTCTTGGTAAAGAGTAACGTAGGCTTTCCCAAAACAGGGGTCATGAATTTTCATTCCTACAATTGGTCGGACATTTTCCGCAACAGACTCGACAGCAATAAACCCACTCCCATCCGGATTGAATTGGTAAATAACAGTGCGGTCTACTTGCAAAAATTGCCGCACCTCTTCGACACTTTTGGTGAGAATTTCTTCTAAATTAAGAGAATATCTAATGCGTTCCAGCATAGCTACTGCCAACTGCTCGCGATTTAATCTCTGGTGCAAAATCATTTCAGATTCTTTGCGTTTTGTGATGTCTGTAATAACTCCCACTAAGCCGATTAAATGACCATTTATATCTTGAATGCTGTCGGCTCGCACCAAAGCAGTAACAGCTTCGCCGCTTTTAGTTTGCAGCGCAACTTCGCCAGACCAAGAGCGACCTTTGCGAAGATTTTTATAAATTAGTTTATAACTTTTAGGTCGGACGTAAAGCACGGCGATATCGGCAAGATCGTTGAGTTCTTCCACTGTGTAGCCGTAACGCTGAATAAAGGCTTGATTGTGGTAAATAGACAGCCCTTTCAAGTCGGCGATCACGATCGCGTCGCTGGTACTTTCGACGGCTTGAGTGACCCGCAGCAATGCTAATTCTGCTGCTTTGCGATCGCTGATATCCGTCATCGAACCCACCATCCGCAGGGGATTGCCGGCTTTGTCCCACACTGCTTGAGCGCGGGCGAGCACCCATTTATAGCTGCCGTCTTTGCACTGCAAGCGGTATTCGGCCGCGTAATTGGGGGTTTGGCGATCGAGATAATTTTGGATCGCTGCTTGCACTCGCGAGCGATCGTCTTGATGGATGCGATCGATCCATGCGTAGTTGCTGCTGTCGATTTCGCCGTCTGTGTAACCGATAATTTCTTGCCAGCGAGCCGATCGAAAAGCTTCATTTGTTTGAAGATCCATATCCCAAATTCCGTCTTGATTGCCTTTGAGAACTAACTGCCAGCGTTCTTCACTTTTCCGCAATTCTTCTTCGGCTTGTTTGCGCTGAATATGAGCGCCCAACTGAGTCGCTACTGCCTTGACCAACTCTACTATACGCGGTTCCATAACCGATCGATCGCGCTTGCAGAATACTAAAACTGCCAGCACATTTGAGCTAGCGCAAATTGGCACTCCGAAACAACTTTTTAATCCCAATGCTGTCGCCATTTGCGATCGGGCAAAAAGATAACTTTTGGCTACAGAAATATCTTCAATCCATTCTACTTTTCGGGTTGACCAAATCCGTCCGGGTACCCCCACTCCGGTGGCGAATCTAATTTTTTTACTTTCGCGGCCGAACCTATCTAAATCGCGATCGCTAGCGTACCAAGTTTCGCTGTGTTCCAAAAAAGTACCGTTAGCAGCCGGTATCCAGGCTTCCGCAAAATTCCAGCCGATCGCATTGCACAGCAACCGCAGGATATCTGCGAGGGCGCTGTGAAAATCGACAGACTGACTAATAGCTTGAGTTGCTGCCAGCAACAGCTTGATTTCATCTTCTGCTTGCTTGCTTTCTGTAATATCAGTTCCCGTGCCGAGAATTTGTTTTAACTTGCCGTCTGCTGTTTTCGCAAATACAGTATCTCGGCTGACAATCCAGCGCCAAGAACCATCCTTGTGCCTGATTCGGTATTCAATTTCAAAAATATCCCCTTCCGTACCCGTTTCGACTTGCTGTAAATAATCAGGTATTTTGATTGAATCTTCCGGGTGCATTAAAGTTGACATCATCCACGGCCCGATTGCCTGAATCTCCTCTACTGTATACCCGAGAATCTGGTATATAGAATCGTTCGCATAGATAGTTTTTTGTTCTATTAAGTCGTAAACATACAACATATTAGGACTTGCCCCAGCAATTTGCTGAGTGAACCGCTGGCTTTCTCGCAGTGCTGCTTCTGTTTGTTTTCTTTGGGAAATATCACGAACAATGCAAATGGTTTCCCCGCCGGGCAGCATTGTCAGGGAGACATCTATAGGGAATTTCGATCGGTCGCGGCGGCATCCTACTGCTTCAGTGCTGTAACAACCTTTCTGCATTACAGTCGGCATGACTTCTTGCTCGAACCTTTGCAGTTCTGCACCTTCGTAGAATATTTTCCAACTTTCACCTAAGATTTCTTCGAGAGAGTCGTAACCGTAGATTTTGAGTTGGGCTGCGTTGCAATAAATCACCTCTTCCCCCGCACTGATTATGGCGATACCTTCGGAAGCTTGGGCCATTGCTGCTGCTTGCCTGTGGAGTAATGACTCGGATCGTTTGCGTTGAGTGATGTCGCGGACGATCGCAATAATTTCGTCATCGGGGCAGAAAACAATTCTCGCTTCAAAATCGTAAAGTTCACCATTAACTGGCATTTGATATTCTACAACTTGAATCTCCCCGGTATCGATCGCTTGTTGATTGCCGGACAAGATTTTTGCAGCAAAAGCAGCAGGCAATATGTCTTGTGCTTTTTGGCCGATTACTCTTATATTAGGTAGGATATTCTCAAAATCTTTGGCAGGTTTGAAGTCTACAAAAGTGCCGTCTGCCCGACAGCGAAATATCATGTCCGGTATCGCATTTAAAAGAGCGCGGTTGGTGGCTTCGCTCTTGCGCATTTCAGCTTCAGCTTGCTTGCTAAATGTAACGTCGCGAGCAACTGCATACATCAAACCTTCTTCTGCAAACGGCGATGCCGTCCACGACAGCCATTTATAAGTGCCATCTTGGCAAAGATAGCGGTTTTCTAAGTTAATAATCGGGTTGCCATTTTTAATTTTTTCTAATTCAGCTATAGTTATTTCTCGGTCTTCTAGATGCACGAACTCTATAAAAGGTTGGGCTAGCATTTCATCGCTGCTGTAACCTACTACATTTGACCAAGCCGGGTTTAAGCGTTTGAAATAGCCGTCCAAACCTGCAATGCAAAGTAAATCCAGCGAGAGATTAAAAAATCGATCGCGGTCTTGCTGGGTTTGTTTTAATTCCGTAACATCCATCACCAAACCGTCCCAAACGATATCACCGTTTGCTTGCTTTTCTGGCTTCGAGGCACCTTGCAGCCACTTCACTTTGCCGTGGATAATTTGTCGCCACTGGTGCTGCCAAGGTTGCAGAGTCATTGCTGAAATTTTTATCGATTTTTCAAAGCCTGTGAGGTCATCTGGATGAATTGTTTCATAAGCAAAATTTTTCTTTTTTTCTATATCTTTCGCTTCTAATTGGTAAAGGTTCTTGCTGCCAGAAGAAACGTAAGTAAAATACTTTCTTCCCCCCGGCTCTAACCGGAATTGATAAATCATTCCCGGCACGTTGGATGCCATTTTTTGCAATCTAGCTTCGCTCTCTTTCAAAGCTAATTGTTGCCGTTTGTACTCTGTGACATCTCGAATAGTGCCGACTAACATTTTACTGCTGTCAGTTGCTTTGAAGACACTTTTTTTAATCGAAATAATGCGTTTTTTTCCGACCCTGTCTGTAAATTTTTCTTCCGTTTCTTCAGCGATGCCAGTTCTGAATACCTCTTCGTCTTTTTGCCAAAATTTTTGGGCTTTTGCTGGTGACAAAAATTCGTATCCCGATTTACCGATCAGTTCTTGTCGCCTTTTTCCCATCAAGTCACAAAAAGCGTCGTTTAATACGACCCACCTGTGCTCCTCGTCTTTGACAAAAATCGGGTCGGGAGTAGCATTAATGGTGTGATTTAAAAAATCTTCTGATGCTTTTAATTTAGCTTCGTAATGGTAGCGATCGCTCACATCCAAGATTACTTTAATCATCCGGTCGATGGAGCCGTCCCGGCCGCGAATACAGCGCAGGGAAACTCTAGTATAAACTGTTGTTCCGTCTTTTCTGCGCCACCTTTTGTCTAAAACATAGCCTTCGCTGTCTCCTGCAAAAATTTTATTTAACTGCTCTACACTAGCTTGCCTGTCTTCAGGAAAACCCCACCGCTGCCAATTTTCGTGAAAAAAATCTTGGCGATCGTATCCCAGCAAGTCGCACAAAGCATCGTTCACTTCCAAACACCGGCATTTTTCGGGTTCTGAGGGGGAAAGTGGAGGAGCAAGAATGGCAATCCCAACGAGAGAATTCTCGACTACCGAGCGATATTTTTCTTCGCTTTTTCGCAAAGCTTCTTGGTTGTGCTGCCGCTCGACTGCGTAGCGGAGCGATCGAATTAACACTTCGCTGTCGATGTTTCGCTTGACTAAATAATCTTGAGCTCCGGCTTGGATTGACTGTATGGCAAGTTCTTCATCGTTGCGTGCTGTCAGTACGACAATCGGAGTATTTAGGCTGTATTCTTGTATTTTGACAATTGTACTTAAGTCTTGGCTGTCGGGCAGCGAAAGGTCTAGTAAAATCACATCAAAATGTTCGCCGATCAAAAGTTGCTGCGCTTTGCTGAGACGATCGGTACAGCTTACTGACAGCCTTTGGCGCTCGGATCTGCTAACTTTTGTTTCTAATAATAATTCTTCGATCAGATCGGCTTCGGCTTGATTGTCTTCGACTAGAAGAACTTTAAAGCCGTTTCGCTGTGCGGCTGAGCTCAAAACTGATATCATACACCTTGTTTTTTGTCATAAGGCAGTCGGACTAACTATTATAGCATATAAATAATTGCATCGCCAAAAATACCGCCGCTCCCAGTTAAAAACTCCCTGGTTCAAGAATTACAATCGACTCTATGCGACTGTGTTTTTTCTCTAACTAGGTCAACGCAATCAGAGGGAAAATTTTAACGTTTTTTAGATGCTCGGTTTCAGGAGGAAACTAAGCTGCTTCGTGTTGTCTTTTTTGGACGATCGCCCCAGTCAGCCGATTTTAAATTTTAAATTTTAGATTTACTCCACAGATGAATCGGGGAGCTTGAACAAGGGTCTAAAATTTTGGCCGGCTCACGACTCGTGTCGTTCACAAGCATCCGTTTTTGGGCGGGTCAGCCGATCGCGCGATCGAAACCCACCCTTTGTTGCCCTTCGATTCCGCTAGCAATACAATTCGAGCGCTATCCCCGCACAAATGCGCGCTCAGCGCCAAAAAAGCGGTGGGAACTATCTTTGATATTCACATTTTTACCAGTTATTTTATGATAGCTTACTTAAACTCATCACTGCCATTTCTTTACTTTTTGCAATCAAATAAATTTTCTACACAGCTCTTGCTATTTACCGAAAAAGTGATACTCTTGAAATAGAGGGGATCAAAAAGCCTGCTAGAGACAGCCTCAGAAAAAATTAGATATTTTTCGCAACAAAACTACGTTTTAAAAATTGACAGTGAATTGAAACTGCTTTGACAGTAAATTGTTTGCTGTCTAGGTATCTAATTGAGCGGAAGTAGAGAGGAAAAAAGCAATGCTGGACAAATTAGTAATTCACCAAAAACCCGTTTTTATTCCGAAAGAAAAAGCCTTAGTATTGTGGTTTGATGAAGTCGGCATCGCCGACATTTCATTAGTAGGCGGGAAAAATGCTTCTTTGGGCGAAATGATTCAACAGTTAACCCCCAAAGGAGTCAGAGTTCCCAACGGATTTGCAACAACAGCACACGCTTACCGCTACTTCATCGAGTCGGCAGGTTTAGAAGCTAAATTGCGCGAAATTTTTGCCGATTTAGACGTAGAAGATTTGCAAAACCTGCGACAAAAAGGCAAGCAAGCGCGGGCACTGATTCTCGACACGCCGTTTCCGCGAGAATTGCAAGCTGCGATCGCCGATGCTTACGAGAAATTGTGCGATCGCTACGGCGACAGTACCGACGTAGCAGTGCGTTCCTCCGCCACCGCCGAAGACTTACCAGACGCCAGTTTCGCGGGACAGCAAGAAACCTACCTCAACGTCCAAGCTTGCGCTGGCGTCCTCGAATGCTGTCACAAATGCTTCGCATCCATATTCACCGACAGAGCAATTTCCTACCGCCAACAGCGGGGATTCGACCACTTTGAAGTCGCCTTATCTGTCGGCGTGCAAAAAATGGTGCGATCGGACTTAGCATCCTCCGGTGTCATGTTCAGCATCGACACCGAAACCGGATTCAAAAACGCCGTATTAGTCACCGCCGCCTACGGATTAGGCGAAAACGTCGTCCAAGGCACCGTCAACCCCGACGAATACTTCGTCTTTAAACCAACATTAAAACAAGGTTTTCGCCCGATTTTAGACAAACGCCTCGGCAGCAAAACACTCAAAATGGTGTACGATATCGGCGGTTCTAAATACACCAAAAACGTCTCCGTCATCGCAGCCGAAAAAAATAAATTTGCCATACAAGATGATGAAATTCTGCAACTAGCAGAGTGGGCCGCCGTCATCGAAGAACACTACTCCCAAGTGCGCGGTACTTATACCCCGATGGACATTGAGTGGGCAAAAGACGGCAATACGGGCGAATTGTTTATCGTCCAAGCGCGACCCGAAACAGTACAATCTCAAAAGTCGGCTAAAGTTTTGCGCAACTACAAATTGCAAGGTTCCAGTGCAATTTTGGCAAAAGGACGCGCCGTTGGCGAATCAATCGGACAAGGCAAAGCCCGCGTGATTTTAGACGTTCACAGAATCGCTGAATTTCAAGCAGGAGAAGTTTTAGTTACCAACAAAACAGACCCGGATTGGGAACCGATTATGAAAAAAGCAAGTGCGATCGTCACCAATTCCGGCGGCCGCACTTGTCACGCCGCGATCATCGCCCGAGAAATGGGGATTCCCGCCATTGTCGGCACCGGCGATGCCACCCAAATCTTGAAAAACCATCAAGAAATCACTGTTTCTTGTTCGGAAGGAGACGAAGGCAAAGTTTATGCCGGTTTGCTTCCTTTTGAAATTCAAGAAACTGCGATCGAGAATTTGCCCCGCACCCGCACTCAAATTTTAATGAATGTCGGGAATCCAGAAGAAGCCTTTGGTTTATCAGCAATTCCTTGCGACGGCGTAGGCTTGGCGCGGCTGGAATTTATCATTGCCAATCACATTAAAGCACACCCGCTGGCACTGATTCACTTTGACGAATTGGCAGATGAATCAGTCAAGGAAGAAATTGCAGAACTGACAGCACTTTACCAACACAAACCTGATTTTTTTACCGACAAACTAGCCCACGGAATTGCCACAATTGCCGCCGCATTTTATCCCAACCCAGTCATTGTGCGGATGAGCGATTTCAAGAGCAACGAATATGCTAATCTTTTGGGAGGGCGGCAGTTTGAGCCCAAAGAAGAAAACCCGATGATCGGGTGGCGCGGCGCGTCTCGCTATTACGACCCGAATTACCGCGAAGCTTACGCTTTGGAATGCAAAGCATTGAAGCGAGTTCGCGACGAAATGGGCTTGACAAATGTGATTCCGATGATTCCATTTTGTCGCACCCCGGAGGAAGGTCGAAAAGTGTTGGCCGAGATGGCAAAACACGGTTTAGTCAAGGGCGAAAACGGCTTGCAAGTATATGTGATGTGCGAATTGCCGAGCAATGTCATATTTGCTGACGAATTCGCGCAAGTTTTTGACGGATTCTCGATCGGCTCTAACGATTTAACTCAGCTAACATTAGGATTAGACCGGGATTCTGCTTTAGTCGCGCACATCTTTGACGAACGGAATGAAGCTGTGAAGCGAATGGTAGAAATTGCTATTAAAGCGGCGAAGAAGTACGGCCGCAAGATTGGGATTTGCGGTCAGGCGCCCAGCGATTATCCTGAGTTTGCTCGATTCTTGGTTGAGTTGGGAATTGATTCGATTAGTTTGAATCCAGATTCGGTTTTAAAGACTTTGTTGGATGTTGCTAAGGTGGAAGGTGCGGGTTCGTTGATGGATTTAGCGGGGGATGTTGCTAAAGTTTAACGGTTGTGGCTTTTGAGAGAAACCGAGTTTCTCAAACAATAGCTGCGCCCTTTTCTGGTTTGGTTGTTTTTGAACTCGACCCGGTTTCTCATCTCTAGTCCTGTCAAATAACCGATCTCGCGTTTGTAGTGATGAATCCCAATCCTCTGATTTTTATGAGGACTTGCATTCGTCACTACAAACCTATTTTATTGCGGTAATTGACCGGACATAATATCACACCATACCTGGGCTTCTGGCTTTGTTGAGTCCTGGCGATGCGCTTTACGAAGAAAGTGGCGCCAACAGCGATCGCCCTCCTCACCCGCCAGCAAACGGTTAGCGTTTAACGGTTAACGGCATAATAGTTTGAAATTTGGTCGGGAACTTTTCTAATTTAAAACCGTCGTTTCGGAGATAATTTTCTGTTGCCGATCGCCTAAATCCAAACAAATATTCTCCACATAAGCTCTGAAAAAGTGCTAACTGCTCTCCTGATAATTTTCATAGGTTTAGTTCCGTCGCTGGTGTCTTTGTGGGTGATGCGCTCTGCCGAAACCCAAGCCCGCGATAGAATTGCAGCGGCTAGGCTTGCGGTAGCGAATAGACCTCTGCGATCTCAACTAGCAATTGCCGATCGCACTTACATAGAAGGTCTCGGTTATCCGATCGGCGATATCACTTGCGAGTATAACGCCCGCTCTAATTACATTCGCTGCGCTGTCAATCCTTCTGGGCCCTGTCAAGACTGTCGGTACTACCAATCCAGAGCTCTTGACGTTCGCGGTGAAAAGATATAGCTTGTATGGGGGCTTGTATGTAGGCACATTTGCGGATATAATAATCAGTGAGTTAATATGTACTTACGTGTCAGGATTATTGTTGGAGCTTGTTTTGGACGACCCGCCCCCAAAGTCAGCAATTAAAACCTAATCGAGCAGTATTGCTGGGTTACAGTTGCCATAACTGGCGGATTGCAATCGGTGTTTTTCTAGTTGAGGACTTACGATCGGAAACCAGGTTTAGACCATAAACTTTGGTTGGGCGACGAGAAATCTAGAAATAAATTGGGTTTCAAGTCTCTTGGGCGTAACTCCTGCAGTTAAGAAAATTAGCGAACAAAAATCTTAAGTAGCTGACGGGCAAATTTCCAAGCCAGTTTCTCCAAAACATCATGAAAAATTCTGCACGAACGATTGTCCCGAGCCTTTACTTTAAACAGAAATCCGCTCGAAGACGCGCTTGTTGACAGTTTGAGAAGTTAGTTGTGGGCGGCACTAATCTGTTTTTGCGATCGCAGCGAAACAGTCTCAAATCAGGATTGCTATTTCCAGACTGCAAGTCATGAATTTTTAAGACGCCTCGTCGATACAGGGTATGCCAATTTCAATTGAATCTCATATGTTCCACCATTCTCGCTTAACAGGATTTCCGGCCTGTTCCACAAAAAGTGTATTTTCTTGTGGAGTGGGCAGGAGAACCCGCCCATAGAAGGGTTATTGAGAATGGTACAAGATCTCAGTTGAATGACACTTCGGGCACGGCCGGCATAATTATGTCACGGCTATAACACCCTAATTAATGTCTAGTTGCTATTGTCCACAGGGTCTGCGCACCAAAACCAAAGAAACCGACTTTTTTACCGGGAGCAAGGGCTGCACGAAGTCTTTTCGTGCCTCAAACCCCTTTATGCGTCCAGAAATAGTGAAAATTCTCTGCAAATAAAGTGCATTAGACGATATACAGAAAATCTCATCAAGTAAATTTTTGAGAGCTCCTGTTATTATCTACTGCGCGATGTAAGAGATCTGCGTGTAACAGATACATTCGCTAACAGAAAAGAAAGTCGAAGGCAAAATCTCACCCCATAGATAGATTATTGGGATTTAAACTCTAAATCCTCAACGTTTCTATCGGCGATATTTGCCATGCTATCAACTATCAAGGTAGCACTGCTTTGTGTTGAGTTAAATTCGCTTGTTGCTCTTTCTCTAAGTCAAGCAACAGAGCCTCTTAGTCTGCAATTCAACCTTTTCAATACGTGATAATTATCATCTTGAACTGGGTAATTTATCTAAAATCATTGAGACAACTTGACAATGCACAGCATCTGCAAAAAATCACTTTCTCTAAGCCCAAAAATATGTGAGTCGACGACCGCAAGGATTGCGGACATAAACTCCCGAAAAACAGCAATTTACGCTCATAAAAAAACAATAAAAAAAGTAAAAACAGAAGATTTTTTCCTGTCCCTGAAACTAGATGGCGGCGCGGGAATTAGGCATCCCCACAGAGAATTTTTACGAGCAACCGAGTCGGTGGGCGTCCTGAGTGTAAAAAATGTATTGTTCATCGATGCCAGAGTAGAGAACTGCGGCAGCTTGGCAAGAGGAGCAACAGCCGATACAGAGGTATTTGTACTGGACTCGACGCTGGATGGAGTCGAGCAAATTACTAAAATTCTGGCTAATTGCAGCGATTTAGACAGCCTTCAGATAGTTTCTCACGGTCGAGAAGCCCGAGTGCAACTTGGATCGATCGAACTGTGCAGCGACAACTTAGAAACCTACAGCCATTTGTTACAGCAGTGGGGAAAAGCCCTCAGCGAGAGAGGAGATATTTTGTTATTCGGGTGCAGCGTCGCAGCGGGGGAAAGCGGCGCCGCCTTCGTGCGGCGGCTGAGCTTGATGGTCGGTGCAGATATTGCAGCTTCCGACAACTTGACGGGGAGTGCGGCACTCGGCGGCGACTGGCAATTAAAGTTTGCGACAGGGGAAATAAAGGCGAGTATCGCCATTGAAAAAGAAGTGCTCGAAGCCTACCCTTACACCCTCGGCACATTAGTTAACGAAACTTTCAAAAACTCCACAGTTAGGGGGCCTTGGATTTACGGGGGAAACGACGGGGCGCTGTTCGATCCCAGCAGCGGGGTTCCAGCAGCCGATCAACTTATCCCCGGTATTACCGGAGGCACTGTATCCGGCGTACTTCCGGCTTTGGGCGGTTCGAGTCCCGGCGATGGGGCTCTGCTATTAACTCCAGCAGTAAACCTTCGGGAAGCCTTTGTCATCTACAACAACCCCATTCCTTCAACCGACGGTCTCAGAGTCCAGTTTGATTTTTATTCTTACGGTTCAAGCGAGCAAGCTAATGCTCCGCAACCATTTATTAGCCCTCAGCCAGGGGACGGGCTGGGTTTCTTCTTGATTGACGGCACTGTTAGCCCAACAAGGACTGGGGGTTATGGCGGTTCTGTGGCTTACGCTCCACGAACGGGTATACCCGGTATTGAGGGAGGTTATTTAGGCATTGGACTTGACGAGTTTGGCAATTTTTCAACATCCACCGAAGGGCGCTCTGGCCCGGAGCCACCTCCGATTCCCGGCTCCTCTATTGGTTCTTTCAGACCTGATTCAGTAACTGTTAGAGGAAATCAAGCAAACGGTTATCAGTTTTTAACAAATGCGATCGTTCCCTTCGGCATCGATAACATTCCTACGAGCATTGACTTTAGCGGCCCTGAGCCGGGCAAGAATTTTAATTTCAGCAATACCTTCACGAGCGATCGGGATTTAGCCAAAAGAGCCGTTCAAATTACGCTGAATCCATCTAACGATCCGGTGCATCCCTCTCGCCTCACCGTTGCCTTCGATGAAAATTTCGACGACATTTACGAAACTACATTGATCGACATCCCAAATTTGGCAGCCGAAAACGGCGCAGTACCGCCAATTTTCAAATTTGGTTTTGGCAGTTCCACAGGAAGCGCCAACAACATTCACCAACTTCAAAACCTGGTAGTTGAAACTATCAATCCTCCCAGTATCGCCGCTGAAGTTGTCACTATCAAGACCGGCCCGCAGTTCGTCAAGTCCGAAGGCAGCATTACCTACACGATTACTACTGTAAACAAGGGGCCAGCGCCCGCTACAAATGTCCTAATTCAAGACGAAATACCTTTAGAACTGCTGCTTCCGGGCGGATTGCCGCCCGTTCTCAGTGCCTCCAACAACGGCACTTACGTGAACCAAACCAAGGCTGTCACCTGGCCGTTAATTCCCGTTCTCAATGCCGGCGAGACTCTGACTTACACCCTGACAATTAATCTGCCGCCCGGTTTAACCAGCGGTAGCAGTTTTGCCAACGTTGCATTCAGCACTAGCTCGACTTTCGACCCCGACCTCAGCAACAACAGCGGTGTAGTCGCGCCAGGGCAAATCGAGGGGCCTGGTGTAGTCTCTACCACAGTTGTCGATACAGTCGCGGATTTAGTTACTACCAAAAGTGGCCCTGTGACTACTTCGGCCGGGTCAAGCGTCGCCTACAAATTGACTACGACTAACAAAGGGCCAGACCCCGCTGCCGATGTGACCATCACTGACAGCATTATTCCGGGTTTAACAGGAGTCAGCCTATCGGACGGCGGCACTTACGACCCAGTGACAGGGGTTGTCACCTTCCCAGCACTGACGGTGCTGGCAAATGCGGCTACTGCGACCCACACCGTCAGTTTCATCGCCCCAGCCACCCGTACCGCCATCAGCAACACGGCCCGGAGCAGCGCGGCGACTTTCGATCCGATCGCCACTAACAACAACGGCTCGACAACCAACAAAGACGGCACTCCCACTAACTCTACGGTTACGACCAGTATTGCGCCCAACGCCGACCTCGCAACCACCAAAACAGGATCTACGAGTGCTACGGCCGGTAGCTCGGTCAGCTATACAATCGCCACAGTCAACTTAGGCCCGAGTCCTGCAGAAGCTGTAACCATCACTGACAGCATAGTTCCCGGCTTAACCGGAGTCACGGCATCTAACGGCGGCGTGTACGACCCAGTGACCGGCATTGTCACCTTCGGGCCCGTCGCGATCGCCAACGCGGAGACAGTCGCCCGGACGATCGGCTTCACAGTACCGCCCACCCTAACTTCCATCAGCAACACGGCCAGAAGTACCTCCATCACTCCCGACTCCACTCCAGCCAACAACAACGGTACCAACCCCAACGCCACCGTCACTACCTCGATCGATCCTGTGGCCGATGTTGTCACCCAAAAAACCGCTCCGGCCAGCATCAAGGCGGGCGACACGCTCCTTTATACAATCACTACTACCAACAACGGGCCGAGTCCCGCCACCAACGTAGTCATCACCGACAGCCTGATTCCCGGCTTAACTAATGTCAGCGTGTCCGATGACGGAACCTACAATCCAGACACAGGGGCGATCGATTTCCCAGCGATCGCGACTTTAGCTAGTGGCACCAACCAGAGCCGCACCATCAGCTTTGTACCCCCGCCTACCCTGACGAGCATCACCAACATTGTATTGAGTCGATCGTCCACTTTTGACCCGGATTTGACGAATAACAACGGCTCGACAGTCGCAGTGCCCGGTCAGGCGGGGGGTCAAGTTATTACCTCGATCGATCCTGTGGCCGACCTGGTTACCTCCAAGACTGGTCTCACATCTGCTCCTGCCGGCAGTTCTGTGACTTATACTATAACTACCACCAACAATGGGCCGAGTGCTGCTGAAGACGTAGTGATTACAGACAGCATCATTCCCGGTTTAACGGGAGTCATGGCATCCGATAACGGCACTTACGACCCAGTGACAGGGGTTGTCACCTTCCCAACATTTCCCAGCTTGACTAGCGGCACCAACATCAACCGCGAGGTAACAGTAGTCGTTCCAGCGACGGGCACCATTAGCAATACTTCCCAGAGCCGATCGACCACTTTTGACCCCGAACCCAGCAATAACAACGGTTCCGAGTCCAGAGCCACTGTCACCACGGCCATTTTACTCGCGCAGCCAACACCCAACAAACTTCCATCAGCCGACAGCAGCAATGTGGCGCTCGCGCCCAACAGCGTTGTCCAAATTAGCGGGCTCGGAGGCAGAGACTCAGACGGCACAGTGGTTACATTCACCATCAGCACCCTGCCGCCGGCAAATCAAGGCATCCTGTTCTTGGGCGACCCCGCAACGGGGGGAGTCGCCGTCACGGCAGGTCAAACCCTGAGGGCCGAGCAAATGACGCAGTTATTCTTCCAGTCGGCCGGCAATTTCACAGGAGCTGATTTTACCTACAGCAGCAATGACAATCTCGGTGGCAGCAGTCCTGCCGCCACAGTTTCTCTGGTGTCGCTGGCGTTCAACTACCCGCCGGTATCCACAAACTTCAGCAAGACACTGGCGCCAAACAGCACCGTCAACCTCGCAGGGCTGACGGCAAAAGACCCCGACGACTCGATCGAATTCTTCACCATCAACACCCTGCCGCCGGCAAATCAAGGCGTCCTGTTCTTGGGCGACCCCAGCCAGGGAATCAGGATCGCGGCAGGCCAAAGACTGAGCACGACTCAAATCAGCCAGTTATTCTTCCAAGCAACCAGCGAATTCGCAGCCGCCAACTTTACCTACAGCGCCACAGACAGCCGCGGCGCTACCAGTCCAGCCCCCGCAACAGCCTCCCTGCTAGCACTATTACCTCCCACCGACCAGCCACCCGTCGCCAACAACTCCAGCCTCGCTGTGTTGCTGGGAAGAACCGTGAACATCCCCGGACTCGGAGGAACCGACCCAGACGGGACGGTGGTTTCCTTTACCGTAAACACCTTGCCGCCAGCCAATGAAGGCACGCTGTTCTTGGGCGCCCCCAGCCAGGGAGTGCGGGTCACGGCAGGTCAAACCCTGACAGTCGAGCAAATTACCCAGTTGTTCTTCCAGGCGTCCGGCAATTTCACAGGGGCCAACTTCACCTACAGCGCTACAGATAACCAGGGCGCCACCAGTGCGGCAGTCGCCACTGTCTCTCTCATTCCCCTTAAGGAACCGATACCAACACCAGCCCCGATACCAACACCAGCCCCGACGCCGATACCCGCGCCGACGGCGACACCAGCCCCGATACCAACACCAGCCCCGGAACCCACACCACCGACGCCGATACCCGCGCCGATACCGACACCAGCCCCGATACCGACACCAGCCCCGATACCGACACCAGCCCCGATACCGACACCCGCGCCGACGCCGATACCCGCGCCGACGCCGATACCCGCACCGACGGCGACACCAGCCCCGACGGCGACACCAGCGCCGATACCAACACCCGCGCCGACGCCGATACCAGCGCCGACGGCGACACCAGCCCCGACGCCGATACCAGCGCCGACGCCGATACCAGCGCCGACGCCGATACCAGCCCCGGAACCGGAAGCAACTGCAACTCCAACTGCAACTCCAACACCCGCGCCAGCCCCGGAACCAAAACCAGTTCCGCAACCCGAACCAACACCACCAACACCAACACCAACACCAGCGCCAGAACCGACCCCAATATTCGGTCCAGTACCCGAACCAGATACCGGTTGCGGTTGCCAACCACTGCCCCTGCCGCCCAACTTCACATTTATCCCCCCCCAGCCTTCACAAACACTCAACTTCGATTCCAACGCCGCACAACTCATCGACATCCAAAACACGATTATCGGGACCGAGGGAAACGATTCCTTAACAGGAAACGAAACTAACCAACTGTTTCTCTCCCAAAGCGGCGACGACACAGTGTTAGGTGAAGCAGGCAGCGATATCGTTTACGGCGAACAACAGCGAGATTACATAGCTGCCGGCCTCGACAGCGACATCGTTTACGGCGGCAAAGACAACGATGCAGTATTTGGCGGCAAACAAGACGATCGCATTTTTGGCGATCGCAACGGAGACACATTGTACGGCGATCGCGGTGCCGACACCATCGTCGGCGACAACGGCAACAACATCGACTTGACCGACAACGACGGCGACCTGATTTTCGGCGGTTCTTCAGGCGATGCCATTGCTAGCAATCAAGGTTCCGACACCGTTTACTCCGGCAAAGCTGGCGACATCGCCTACGGTGGTATCGACAGCGACCTGATTTGGGGCGACAAAGGCCCGGACACCCTTTGGGGCGACCAGGGAGACGACTCTGTATTCGGCGGCGTCCTCAACTCCCTAGACAGCGACCCCGACGGCTTCGATTTGCTGTTTGGAGGCGATGGCAACGACCTACTTAACGGTCAAGACAATGACGACACCTTGATTGGCGGCAACGGCCGGGATGTAGTGTTTGGAGGCAAAGCCGGCGATCGCATTTTTGGCGAAACTGACTCGGATACTCTCTACGGCAATCAAGGTTCCGACACCATAATCGGCGACTACGGCACTCAACAAGGCAGCACAATTGCCACAGATGAAGGCGACTTAATTTTCGGCAACGACACGGGCGATATCATCGGCGGAAGCAGCGGTAACGACAGCATTTTTGCCGGCAAAGGTAACGACTTAGTTTACGGTGGCAAAGACAGCGACCGAATTTGGGGCGAACTCGGTTCCGACACCATTGTCGGGGATGAGGGAGACGATTGGCTTTACGGCGACTTGCAAAACCAGTTAGTGTCCGATGTAGATGGCCGCGACTTGCTGTTTGGAGGGGATGGGAATGACTTTCAGGGCGGAGGTGAGAGTTCCGACTCTTTGAGTGGGGGTGAGGGTAACGATATTGTTCGCGGAGGCAAGGATGACGACTTGGTGCACGGAGATGCTGGCAATGACTTGATGTACGGCGACTCTGGCAGCGATATTTTGTGCGGCGATCAGGGTAACGATACCATTAGCGGCGATCGCGGGGAAAATCTGCGAGGCGCTGTGGGTGAAGACGGCCAGCAAGATTGCATCAACGGGGGTAGTGGCGATGACCTGTTATACGCCAATGAAGGTCAAGATACTCTCAACGGTGATGATGGTAATGACAGTATTTACGGAGGGAAAGATCGCGATATTCTCAATGGGGGTGCAGGGGATGACTGGCTGTTTGGCGACGGGGGAGATGATACTTTGATAGGAGGTATTGGGAGCGATCGTTTTGTGTTGAGTGCTAATAACGGTATCGATACTGTGCTCAATTTTGATGTAGGAACTGACAAGTTTTTCCTCGCCGAGGGTTTGAGTTTTGAAGCGTTGCAAATTAACTCGACTGCGAATGGCTTTTTAGTGAAATTTGCTGGCAGTGGGGA
>NZ_JAUBQD010000069.1:0-33367 GCF_036701085.1 Microcoleus sp. Pol7_A1 | reverse complement strand
ACCACTTGGTAGTGCTTGTAACCCGAGTCTCCGAAACGCTTCCAAGCATCTTTGCTCATACCGTGCAGCGCTAAAATATTGAGCCTGTCGGTATCTTCTTGACTGGCGACCAGAATCATTCCTCCTTCGCCCGTCGTAATGTTTTTGGTAACATAAAAGCTGAAGCATCCGAAGTCGCCAAATGTGCCTGCTTTCCGCCCCTTGTACTCTGTTTCGATCGCGTGAGCGCAGTCTTCAATTAACTTCAAGTTGTGACGGCTAACAATTTCGCAAAGCGCATCCATATCGCAGGGACGACCCGCGAAGTGAACTGGCAAAATTGCTTTAGTTTTTGAAGTTATTTTAGCTTCGACTTGAGCCGGGTCAATATTCATTGTCACCGGATCTACATCCGCCAGTACCGGTGTTGCCCCGGCGTGGACGATCGCATTAACTGTAGCGCAAAAAGTCATCGGAGTAGTAATGACTTCATCCCCCGGTTCCAAGCAAGCAGCGAGGACGCTCAAGTGTAGTCCCGCCGTACAAGAATTGACTGCTATCGCGTACTGAGAACCCTTGTAAGCATTGAATTCGTCTTGAAATCTCATGACTTTCGGGCCTGTACCCAACCAACCTGTTTTCATGGTTGCCACCAATTCTTGTATTTCAGCATCTTCGATCGCCGGAGCGCCGAAAACCAAGAAACGGTCTTTTGAACGAATTGGATTGTTGTTCATGTTTCTAATGTTACCCAGTAAATAGAGTTGATGGATGGAAAGTTTTAATTAATGGTGTCTCTGCGTTTTTATTTCATTTTTTTTGATTCAAGAGTTTTTGCTAATACGTTGCCTAATGGCATCTTTTATACAACTAGCTTACTGATGACTAGCCGTTTTTCGTCAATCGCCCTACTCTGACAGCGTTTCCATATCTTAAGATAGATAACCTGCAATGTCCACCCGATATTATTTCAGTTTATGAGGGATACACAAGCTTTTACCCGCATTTTTTGGTTCAATTACTTTTCTCACCACAAAAACCGATACTCGCTATAAGCTTTTTGTAAACGATCGAACATCTATCCAGAGATAGATTGTACAGCCAAGTTATACGATTTTTGATGTTTGATTTTGGAATGACTGATTGCAGTCAGGTTTAGAGCTTGTCTACCGTTGAATTCTTTTTTTAAACAGGTGTCAAAATTAAGCAAATTTTGCACAAATAAAATGTGACTCCCCTGTAATTTATGCAGGTTGAGCAACATTCTGTGCTAGGTCGAAGCAATCAACCCCGCTGGACAAAATCCACTACAATCTAGGCAGACGAATCTTATTCAAAATATCTTGCAGCCGTTCTGAAACGCCGCCCAATTGTTCTGACAAAGCTACAAGTTTACCGTAAGCTTCAACTAAGCGATCGCCCTCAACATAAACTTCTGGAGTAGGATAATTTTTCATCGCTTCCAGCAGCGTAATCTCGTTATCATTAGTTGCAGACAGCACCAAGGCCTCGCGCAAAGCTTCTCGATTTGCATTCCCAGAAGGAGTGCGAATTACCTGACCCACTTCATCGAGAATTATTTCCCCAACCTGGCTGTTGAGCGTCCGATCCAAAAAGCTTTGACTGACTTTCACCGGTCTGTTCAGACTGCTGCGAACAGCTTGCGGATCTTTTTTTGCCTTTCCCAGCAGCATTTCTAACGCGGGCGACATTTTCCCAGTTTCTGCAAAGATTTCTAATTCGCTGACTGGTAAAGTCATTCGGATCGCACTGTATTTTAGCACTACCTTTTCGGCAGCCACCGCAGCACTGCTGTAAAATACAATTCCCGCACCTGCTGCTAAAAATAACGTCCACCGCTCTTTAAAAAATGATCTGCCCACAGTAAAACCTCCCAACATCTTTTTCTACTTAGACTTTGACACATCTCATTAGTTACTGCACAGACTAAGCTCTTCGGGAAATGCCAAATTATTCGATCGCCCAACACTTATACCATTTTAGATTTTAGATTTTAGATTTTAGATTTTAGAATTGCAAATGACCGATCGTCGTGGTTTCGAGTATGGGCCTAGAGTTGCATGATTTTTGGGAACTGGTATTACCTATACCGGATGCTAGGCAAAAAACTCGGTTCACGGCGCTGGTACGGGCTTCTCAGTGCGCGGTGCGCACCCTACTGATTCTATCTCCCAATCTCCCGATCCTCGCAAAATGCCGAACGCCAGCTCTTCTATCAGTGAAGGCTGGCGCTGGGCTTAAATTGATTTTATATATTTAGGGTCTTTATGAAAGCTGACCCCAATTGAACGAATTACAAGCGGTTTATGATTAGGGTCTTTAAATTTGCTGACCCCAATTGAAGCCACATCTTAATCATTACAGGGATCGCTGACAAACCAGGATTTCATAATAATTTCTTTATATTTCTAACTTTTCCTTGCCTCAGATAGATTTTTGTCTCGATTTGTAAACTTTTGTTACTTCGACTTTGGGGATCGGCTCTCGGCGCGCTGCTCCCAGCGAAACAGGAACACCATCAGAGCCACGACTCCGACTTGGAGCGCAAAATTGGGCAAAGCAGAGCCAATTTCCCGGCCCGAGGCAATTTTAGCCAGGAAAACCAAGCCGCCGATAAAGCCCGAAGCGCCACAAGCTACATAGACAAACTGGCGCAGAGGCCGGTAGGGAGTGGCCATTTCTGCGGTTAAACGCTCGTATTGTTGGCGGCTGAGATTGCGCGGGTTTTTTGGGATGTTTGTGCGATCGTCCGAATTTGGGGCTGGCATAGATTTAAGAAATAGGTAAATTAGGATGGGGCTACAACAAAAACCCGGTTTCTACCAAAAACCCTCTGGCTTAGGTGGCAACTACTGCCAAAAAACCGCGTTTTTGTTACTGTGTGCGCAAATCTAGTGAATATTAGACTACAACCAATATCTCACAACTGCCGAAATAAATCACCGCTGAATCCAAATCACAACTGTCTGCAAACAGCCGACAAAAACACCCAAAATGCCTCCTAAATTTACAATTCCCTGCAACTCGCTTTGGACAATTCCCTGAATTGCTAACTCCAGCTCTTCAGGAGAAGTACCTTTTACTCGATCGACAATCACCTGGTCAATATTCAAAATCGGGATAGCCTGAGCTACAATATTTTCTAAATCCCGCTCTAAATAACGCTCTAAAACCAAAGCCAGTTCTTTGCTGACAATTTCCAGGGAAGCGCTCATCACCGCTGAAGTTTGCAAGCGATTGAGAATCAACCGCGAAATATTTTCCCAGTCAATAGATTTACTCAACCCCTCAAGTACGTCTGTACCCCGCTGTTGAACGTAGCTGCGAACGCTGTCGCGCATTGTTTTTCGCAACTGTCTCACAGTCGAAACCGGTAAATTTTGCATCGACAAATTTTGCAGCCATTCCTGAATTCGCCCGCGAATTCCCAAAGAAATAGTTAACTCTGCTAACCGCTGATTTGTCGCTTCTCTGTCATCTAGACAAAAAGTCCGCAGCCGAGTTAAAGTGTTCCGCAAACCAAACAAATTGGCTACTACCCAATAAGTGCCGCTAGTTTTTTCTCGAAACCCTTCATCGATGATCGAAATATTGCGATCGGTCAAAAAATCAATTAAAGCCTGACGCAGCACTTCCGGGGGTATTACTACTTGCAACAACCAATCAGCAAGCTGAGCCGCCTGAGATTCCGTTAACTGAATCTCCAGCAAAACTTGGTCAAAAATTTGATTTAGCTGAACTTCTAAAAAATCTTCCCGGCGCGCCAAAACTTTGAGAATTCGCGGCACAGATTCCCCCAGCAAATCTCGCAGAATGTTAGCGAGAATTTTAGCGGTTTTTTGCTCCGCGTCTGCTTTTACCTGATCCAGCGCCAACTGCAAAAGCCAGAGAATTACCGACTGCATCCGCTCTGTTTGTAGGAGGCGGCGCGCCAAGTTTTGCAGTTCCTCCGGCGTCAGCAGCGAACCCATAATTGTGTCGGAAATTCGCTTTGCCAAGCGCTCTTGGTTGCGGGGGATCAAGCCTGGAGTGAAAGGCAACTGCCGCCCTTTGATGTAAATAGCTCGATAGGGGCGGAACAGCATTTTGATTGCTATATCGTTCGTGAAATAGCCAATAATTCCTCCCACTACAGGTGGGGCCAACAACAGCCAAATTTCAGACGGATTCATAAGGGATTAAAATAGGGTAAGGCGCGCAGGGATCGGTGCACCCTACAGTTAGATAGCTGATCTAGACTGCAAGCATTTTTAATTTTAAATTGCTTTGCCCAGTACCAATACTCCCATCATAGCTCCGGCAATGGGGTAGTGGGTGGCCGTGGCAAATCCGGCTTGGCGGGCGATCGCGACTTGCCGATCGCCGATCGGGAATTTTTCTAAACTAGGATTAATGTAGGCATATTCTTGAGTCATGCCAAATTGCTGAGCAATGGGTACTACGAGAGTGTCTAGATAAAACTGCTGAAAGCTCCGCATTAGGGAATTGCTGGGGCGGTGGAGGTCGAGAATAGCAGCTTTTGCACCGGGTTTGAGTACGCGGTGCAATTCCTGAAGACTGCGGGGGATGTCTGTCACGTTGCGCAGGCCGTAACCCATTGTGGCGCAGTCGAAGTAATTGTCGGCAAAAGGCAAGTCTAGGGCGTCAGCTTCTACCCAGGAAATGGGACTTGCAGGGGTGAGAAAAGGTCGATCGCGCTTGGCCGCAACAGCTAATTGTTCGGCGGAAAAATCTACTCCAAATACGCAACCTGTCGGCCCTGCTTGTTTTGCCAGCAGCAAAGCTAGATCCCCGCTGCCGCAGCACAAATCTAAACAAGTATTGCCGGGGCCGGCACTGCTCCATTTCACCGCCATTTGTTTCCAAATCCGGTGCTGCCCAAAGCTCAACCAGTCGTTCAATTGGTTGTAAACTGGTGCAATTCGATTAAATATAGTTTTAATTTGTTCGGCGTTATTAGTCATTTGTCATGGGTAATTGGTAATTGGTAATTGGTAATTGGTAATTGGTAATTGGTCAACCATAAAAAATACTTAATCCGTCTATTCATGTCATGCGGTCGCCAGTCATTAATGCTTTTTTATTTGTTAGCGATCCGGGTTCTAGTGTCTAGAATCATTGGTTTGCTATCATTTCCGACTTAAGATTGAGAGCCGAGTGATGACTAAGGACTAAGGACTAATGACTGATGACTGATGACTGATGACTGATGACTAATGACCCTGAAAACTCGTCAATACCAAAGCAACTTCTTGGGCGGCGAGGTGAATTGTTGTGAGTTCGTCGGGGCGCAGGGAACAAGGTTGCTTCCACTGGATGGAAACCAGGGCGATCGATCGACCCTTGTGAATCACCGGGACGCTCAGGTGAGCTTGAATGCCGCATTTCTGATAGTGCGGCAGGCTCGCTAGGGCTGGGTCGTTCGCAATATTCACAGCACCCTGAATAGTTTGAGAGGTAATTGCTTCTCGAACCAGAGGATCATCTGCCAGCCAATTTTCCACAGTTTTGCTGGTGGTATGACTGCCTTGGACTGGCATTAAAACATTTCCTTCCACCAGTTGCAAAATGCAAGCATCCGCCAAAAAATTATCGCTTATAGCAGTAGCAATTGGCTCTAAACTGGCATCCAAACTCGGATAATCCACAGCCGTTTGCATGATTGTTGCTAACAGTTGTATTTGATTTTGGGAGCGGTGCAATTCCTCAGTCCGCTGCTTGAGAACTTCATAAGTCTCGGCCGCCTTTTGCACCACCATTTTCAATTCGTTCGGGTCCCAAGGCTTGGTGATATACTTGTAAACCTGTCCTGAGTTAATGGCATCCACCAAGTCTTCAATGTCCGTAAAACCAGTCAAGATAATTCTGACCGTATTCGGAAACTGAGGCACGGTTTTGCTCAGAAACTCCGTTCCCTTCATTTCTGGCATCCGCTGGTCGGAAATGATCACGGCGACCTCGCCTTCGATGCCGAGGACTTCCAAGGCGCGAATTCCGCTCTCAGCTTTGAGCACGTTAAAATCTCGTCGGAAAGTGCGGTAGAGTAAATCCAGATTGTCTGGTTCGTCGTCTACTACCAGCATTTTGGGTTTTTTCGGTCGGTGTAGTGTCATGAGCTGGCGTTTAATTTGATCGAGCTCTGAAATGGCATTATCCATATCAATACGATAAACTCCCCTTTGTAAATTTAGGCGAGCAACTATTCTGTAACAATAGTCTCATAACTCACTTACTATTAATCTATCGCTCTGCCGCGACACGAGCCTTGCCGGTATCCAATCACACATAACTTAGCGCTAGTTTTTGATTCAATTATGACTGATACACCGCAAGATTCATCCCCTCCTGCATCTGCATCCTCCACAAATGCTGTGGATGCCGAAAAGTTAATTCGATCGCTCCGCCGAAAAGAAGGCACTTGGGTAGAGTGGGGACAGGCCTGCACCGCACTGCTAAAAGCTGGCTACAACTCTCAAAGGATTTTTGAAGAAACTGGTTTTGAGCCAATTCAGCAAAATCAAGTAAGCGTCGCAGCCCAAGTTTACACCAGCATGGTAAATGCTGGGGCTTCAGAAGAAGTTCGATCGCACTTCCTGGGCAAAGGTAGCGATATCTTATACGAGTTTCGGATTCTCTCTCAAGTAGAGCGGGCCGGGGCAGCAGCTTTGATGCTAACCCACAATTTGGATGTTGACGATGCTCGCCAAGTTGCTAAAGCGATCAAGGAGTTTTCGCACTTCGGGAGTCTCCCCCAAGGGTTCACAGACACTCCCGGCGATGCTATGGCTTACCAATGCTGGCAATTGGCGAGACAGAAAAGCGATTTGCAAGAGCGATCGCGCTTAATTGCTCGCGGTTTAAAATTAGCTAGCAGCCCAACCGCTAGGGCGCAAATCGAGCAGTTGCTCGTCGATTTTACCGTAGTTCCGAGACGGGAAGCGCCCCGCTTGCCAGTCTACCGGCTCGATACCGAGGAACAATTGCCGCGCGTTGTCCCGGTTGTAGGCAAATTGCCGCTTTCTACCAGAGATTTGCTGGCAGTGCCTTTACCGGAGGAAATCGAGCCGTTCCGAATGGTAAAATTTTCCGGAGCGGGAGCTTGGGTGGCGATTCCCGGATGGCAGGTAATTTTGAACGCTGAAGATCCGGTGGCGGTTTTGGGAATGAGCGATCGATTGCCGGTACCGCTGCAAGGCAAAGTTGAAGAAGTTTTGATTATTGCCGATCGAGCCCAAAGACACTGGGATGCTGAAAGTTATTTCCTCGCCGATAACGCTGGCAATTTAGAACTGTACTGGTTTGAACAATCCCCGGATATTCCTATTTTGGGGCGAGTTGTTCTGGTGATGCGTCCGAAAAAGATTGTGGATGAAGACTATACCAAAGATGGATGGCAAATTGATGATTAGTCAGTTGTCAGTTGTCAGTTGTCGTTGGTTTTAAGAACGGGTTCTCGGCAGTTCCACAATACATAAATTTTATGTGAGTGGAATGACTAATGACTACTGACTACTGACTACTGAGGCGGTTTCGGTTCTTGAATTTGCGGAACAGAATGGTGTTTCTTAAATCGATTAAAGCCGTAAACCGCAGCCGCAATTAAGAGCAAATAAGGACTGTAAGCCAACAGCCAAATACCCAAACCAAACAAACCGAGCGTCAATTCGCCCACAGAATGAGTCGCTTTCCCCCAAGTTTCCTGCACCCGCAAACCTAGAGAAGGTTCGGGAGTTTGTTGAGCCGATACTGCTGCTTCTAGAGTTAAGCTAATAGTCGAATAAGCTACTTGATTTCGCAAACTTTTTAACTGAGCGTCAATGCGCTCGATCGACTCCCGAATATTGCTCAACTCTTGAGCAGCTTTGAGCACGTCGCCGACAGAGCCCGATCGCTCCATAATTTTTAACACCATTTCTTCTGATTTGCGGAGGTTCCGCAGCCTAGCCTCGCTGTCAACTAATTGATCCGTAACATCCTCAGCCGTCAGAGCACGGTTCTCTACAGTTCCGAGTTTTGCCAAAGTGTCTAAAGTAGTTTCTAACCGTTCTTGAGGCACGCGAATCTCCACAGACGCCGTTTGGCGGACACTGGAATCCGGCGGCTTTTGATTTTGGAAACCCAAGATATCGCCTTGCTGTTTTTCGACAATATTAGTAACAGATTTAGTGCTGGCGTCAATAGATTTGACAACTACACTGAGTTCGGCTTTTTTAATCAGTTGGGGACGGGTTGCCGGAGTTTCTGCTGCTTTTTTTGATGCACCAGGAGTTTTTGACCTTTGGGCTGCTGGCTCGGCTGCGGGTGGAGGTGGTGGAGCCGATGCGGGAACTTGGTTTTCACGGATGCTAGATGAAGCTCCGCCGGGTGGAGCGCTGCCGGTCGATTGATCTCCTCCGCAGCTAGGCAAAGCAATGGCTGAAGATAAAGTTAAAAATACTGCCACAGCAAAACGAGTTGTGCTGCTGTTGGCTGGGTTTGGGTTTGGCCTGTGCGGGGGGGAATAGATTTTGAGGTGAGTTTTCATTTGGGTGACTCCTATAAAAAAGGCTTGGGTATTGAATTTTATGCTGGTTTCAATTTAAGCTCGAATAGATAGCATTAGTTTAGCCGATACCGAAATGGAAACGGTAGAGGTTGAATACTTTGGGATTTTTAACCGCAGATAAACGCAGGTGAACGCAGATGAAAGCCAATAAATATCGGTGTGATGACCGAAAACAATTTGGTCACAAGTCCCCGGATTCATCCGTGGAGCGAGAAAAAAGCTCCTCGCTCCCGCCAGTGCCCAGATTTCTGAGCGGGGTCGCTTTATTCAATCTAAAATCTAAAATCTAAAATCTAAAATCGATTGACGGTTTGGGTTCTGGGCATAGGCGATCGCAACTAAAGCAACTCGGTTTCTGATACCGTTTGAAAAGGCTGAACGCGACAAATATTTTTCTAATCTAAAATCTAAAATCTAAAATCTAAAATCGAATGACTGATGAATTTGATACTGATTTTATGCGATCGACGACTAATATCGATCGCCCGGATGTAGCCTCAGCGCTTTCCGAATCAGGGTTTGCGGCTGTTTTGCGAGAACAAGCTTGCCTTAAAATTCGCGAAAGCTTGCGTGCGGGGCAGCAGGACATGGCGGATTGGCAAGGCGGCCCCCTTGCTGTTTCGGCGGTTCCAGGGGCCGGGAAGTCTACGGGAATGGCTGCTGCGTCGGCAATTGCGATCGCCCGCAACCAGCTTCACAACCGCCGCCAGTTAATTGTCGTGACATTTACGCGATCGGCTGCTGCTAATATTAAAGCTAAAATTCGGGAAAGATTGGCCCAATTGTCTTTATCTCAAGGCGGTTTTGCGGTGCACACTTTGCACGGTTTAGCTTTGAATATTGCGATGCGCCATCCCGATTTGTCGGGTTTAAATTTAGAAAATTCAACTTTAGTTACTCCTACTCAAAGTCACCGATTAATTCGCACCTGTGTAGAACTTTGGATTGCGGAAAATCCCCGCCGATATCAAGTTTTGTTGGAAGGACAGCAATTCGACGGAGAGGAAACGGAGAGATTGCGGCGACAATCGGTTTTGCGGACGGAAATTTTGCCGCAGGTAGCTAAAACTGTGATTCACGAGGCGAAATCTTCTGGTTTGTTTCCCGAACAGTTGTTAGAAATGAGCGCTCTTGATACTGGGGACGGTTATGAGATTTTAGCAGTAGCTGGGGGTTTATATCAAAAATATCAGGCTTTGTTGAGGAGTCGCGAATTCATCGATTACGACGAGATGATTTTAGCAGCTTTGCGGGTGTTGGACAATCCGAGGGCGAGGGCGATCGAGCAAAAGCAAGTATTTGCCGTTTTCGAGGACGAAGCCCAAGATTCTACACCTTTGCAGACTAGGCTTTTGGAAACATTGGCGATCGATCCCGATCATCCTGCCTTACCTCCCAATTTTATCAGAGTTGGCGACCCAAATCAAGCGATTAATTCTACTTTCACTCCCGCCGACCCGATTTATTTTAACCAATTTTGCGATGAGTGCGAAGTGGAAAAGAAGTTAGCGACAATGGACGGCGCAGGTCGCAGCACCCAGGTGATTATCGATGCAGCTAACTTTATGTTGAAATGGGTAAATAGCTCAAAATTAGCGGGAACAGAACAGCCTTTTCGCGACCAAACTATTAAGCCAGTACCCAGCGATGACCCGCAGCACAATGCAAATCCCGCCCCCATTGGTCGAGGCTTAGAATTGCATACTCCCCGCGATATTTACCATACAGTTGAGTTAATTGGCAAGCGGGTAATTGAGTTAGTTGAGGAATTTTTACCTGCGGATTTTGAATTAGGAAGCAATGAGAAAAATCTCGAAGCTGTGGGTGAAGCGAGCGATGGAGAAAATCGTCAAAAATTGCCTTTAGAAACTCTTAAATCGATGGCTGTTTTAGTGCGAGAAAACAAACAAGGCAAGTTTATCAAAGAAATGCTGGAGAATCCGAAAAAACACGGATTAAGCTTTGATTTGCGGAAATACGGGATTAAAATTGAGGATGTGGGAGAGCGCGACAGACATTCTCAAGTGCCTTGGGAAATCTTAACATTACTGCAATTTCTCGATCGCCCGCACTCTCCAGACTACCTAAAAGCAGCATTAAAGATTTTGAGCGATCGGCAACTCATTCCCAAACAAGACTACAATGCTTTTGCTACCAGCCCCGAGCAATTTCTTTACCCAGGCCCTCTAGACCCGCAGCAGTCAGAACCAGTTCGCAAATGCCGCTATTTTTGCTGCGGTTTGCTGCAAGCTAGCTTAGAACTGCCGCCCTACCAAATCATCTCATTTTTAGCCTTAGCGCTGCAATACGACCAAACAGAATTAGCCACCGCCGACAAATTAGCAGAACGGGTAGCAATCCAAACAGCCGGCAATAATTCAATGCGCAATATTTTGGACGTACTGAGCGAAATTGTCAGTTCCGAAAGATTTGAACCTGTGGATGCAGACGACAAAATAGAAGAACGCTACACCAGCAAAGGTCAACTAACAATTATTACCATGCACAAAGCTAAAGGATTAGATTGGGATTGTGTATTTTTGCCGTTTTTACACGAACAAACTATCCCTGGAAATCTGCGAGTTTTGCCCCAAGCCAGATTTTTAGGAGATTTCACTTTAGCAGAGGTAGCGAGAGCGCAAATTCGAGCAAGTTTGCACGAAAAATATCCTTTACCAAATCTAGGCGAAGCATGGGAACAAGCAGGTTATTTGAAAACAGCAGAAGAGTTTCGACTGCTGTATGTGGCGATGACGCGAGCAAAAAGCTTGCTGTGGATGGCTGCGGAGAAGAAAGGGCCTTTTACTTGGAACAAACCGGAGAATTTGCAGGAGCAAAAACCTTGTCCGGTAATGCCTGTTTTAAAGCAGAGATTTCCTGGTAATGCGATATTGTAAAATAGATTTTTGTAACGAACCGCTTCGCTAACGCGCCTTCGCGGTTCGTTACAAAAAATATAGTTCACAAATGAAATAAGATTGCTATAGAGCAAAATTTGCACTAAAACTCGCTATGGCAAACTCAGAAATTCGCACAGCTAACATCACATTTCCCAACGGAGATTTGCAAATCGCCGCTTACCTAGCCCAACCCGCAGCAGAAGGGCAATTTCCCGCAGTTATTGTGATTCAAGAAATCTTTGGCGTCAACTCGCACATCCGCGAAGTTACTGAAAGAATAGCAAAAGAAGGATATGTGGCGATCGCCCCAGCCATTTACCAGCGTCAAGCCCCCGGCTTTGAAACCGGCTACACACCCGAAGACATCAAAATCGGCAGAAAATACAAAGAACAAACCACCGCATCCCAACTTCTCGGCGATATCCAAGCCACCATCGATTACCTCAAAACTTTACCCTCTGTCAAACAGCAAGGTTTTGGCTGCATCGGTTTCTGCTTTGGGGGACACGTCGCCTACCTCGCCGCTACTTTGCCCGAAATCAAGGCTACAGCGTCGTTCTACGGCGCCGGTATCGCCACTCAAACCCCCGGCGGGGGAACCCCCACGATCGCCCGCACAGCAGACATTAAAGGCACTCTCTACGCCTTTTTCGGCACTCAAGACCCCAGCATTCCGTTAGAACAAGTTGACCAAATCGCCGCAGAATTGCAAAAACACAGTATTTCTCACCGAATTTTCCGCTACAATGCCGATCACGGCTTCTTCTGCGACCACCGCGGCAGTTACGACGCTACGGCAGCAGCCGACTCGTGGATGCAGGTGAAGCAGCTATTTCATCAGCAACTTCAACCAGCTTAGAGAGTGGGAGATGGGGAGATGGGGAGATGGGAAGATGGGGAGAGTGGGAAAATTTTTCTACTGACAAGTGACAACTAAATTACTGACAACTGACAACTAAACTGACATGAATTCCAAATCTACAGGTTCTCAAAGCGCAAAAGCATCCTTTTCAATGGATGATTTTGCTAAAGCCCTCGAACAGCACAATTACGAGTTCCAGAAGGGACAAGTAGTGCGCGGCAAAGTGTTCGAGTACGACTCAAACGGCGCGTATGTTGATATCGGCGGCAAGTCTTCGGCTTTTTTGCCGATCGAAGAGGCTGCTTTGAGAACGGTAACTGATTTGTCGGAAGTGGTTCCGCTGGATGAGGAACGGGACTTTTTGATTATCCGCGAACAAGATGCAGACGGCCAAGTTACTTTGTCTCTGCGGCAGCTACAAATTCAGCAAGCTTGGGAAGATTTAATTGAATTGCAGGAAACTGGAAAAGTTCTTCAGGTGCGGGTTTCTGGCGCGAATAAGGGCGGCGTGACTGTAGATGTTCAGGGAATGCGCGGTTTTATTCCCCGATCGCATTTAGTGGAACGAGATAACATAGAATCGCTGATCGGTCAATCTTTGAGCGTGAATTTTTTGGAGGTCGATCGCGAACGAGAAAAACTCGTACTTTCCCAGCGGATGGCTACTCAATCGAATGCCTTCAAGGATTTGCAAATCGGTCAGTTGGTGGAAGGAAAAGTCAGCAGCATCAAGCCTTTTGGCGTGTTTGTGGACTTGGAAGGAGTTAGCGGTTTGCTGCACATCAAGCAAGTCAGCCAAAAATACATTGATAACCTTGGAAAGCTCTTTGCACCCGGTCAACCCCTGAAAGCACTGGTGGTTGACCTCGATGAAGGTCGCGGCCGGATTTCGCTTTCTACTCGGGTACTGGAAAATTACCCAGGGGAAATGGTGGATAAAATGGCGGATGTTATGGATACTGCAGAAGAGCGATCGGAACGTGCTAAAAAGGCTCTTTCTTAAGTCTCGATCTAATTACCACCCCGATTTCTTTAAGAAGTCGGGGAGCTAACAACCCGATCGTTTTACGTTTAATTAGGTTGATTTACTTAATCTTGCATTTTACATCAATTTCTTATACCTGTTTCCCAAAATAATCCAACTATAGGCTAACTCCAAAGCCATATCCAGTAATTTATTAGCTCTCAAAACTAAAAACTCAAAACTAAAAAATTGTCTTACTTCTTCCTTCGGCTCTCTCACTCCATTTTACCCTCATTTAACCCCATTAGCTACTACTCCCAATACTTTAAAATCGGCTACCTGTAGTTGATCTAATGCTTTGTTTACCATGCCGCGATCGGTTTTTTCAATTTTTACTATCAGCACTGTACCATCAGTTTGAGAAGCTAGTAGATGACCGTCCGCTAAACCCATTAAAGGTGGCGTATCGTAAATTACTAAATCAAATAAGACTAGGAATTGTTCCATTAAATAGTGCATCTTTCTGGAAGAAAGCAATGTAATTGGATCTGAGGGAACAGTACCAGCAGTGAGGACAAAAAGATTGTCATCGTCGGGCAATCGCTGAATAGCCTCATTTAAGCTTAAATCAGAAGTCAAAGTATCGCTTAAACCTCTCATATTTGATAGGCCAAGATATGTATGCACTTGAGGAAAACGCATATTAGCATCTACTAATAATACTCGTTTACCCACAGCAGAAGCAGTTTTAGCTAAATAAACTGCTACAGTGGATTTACCCTCACCTTTAATGGTCGAAGTGATGGTTAAAGAACTTATCGGGTGTTCAGCATTTAATAACTGAATATTTGTGTATAAGTAGTGAAATGCCTCTATCACCGGAAAATCTTTGTAATTTGATACTATTATTCGTTTTAAGCTTGCACTTTTAGTAGGTGAACTTACGCTAGTGAATTTAGGTGGAACACTTTCGCCTCTACGAGATTTAATTTTTATTGCTTTGGCGATCGGAATTACTCCCAAAAGAGGGCGTTTAGTTGCTGATTTGATTTCTTCTGGAGTATGAAAAACCGTATTTAAAACTTCTACTAGAAAACCTACAGCAATGCCTAGTAAACTGCTAATAACTATCGCGATCGCTAGTTGGCGGCGAGTTGGTTTTTCTGTTACTGGGTCGAGATCACCCTTTTCGTTTGTGACTAACTGTGGTTTAGATATAATTTGCCAAGAGCTATCAATTTGACCAGCATCTAGTTGTAAAGTTTTTTGTTTTTCTAGGAACAGTTTGAGAGTATCTTTAGCTAGTTCTAGTTTTAATTGTATCTCATCATAGCGACGTTGAGCTTGGGGCATTTGAGTGATTTTTGCTTGCACTAAATTTTGGCTATTAGTTATCAATCGCTCGCGAGCTTCCAACTGTCCTACTTGGGATTTCATCTGAAAGAGGACAGACTCAGCTTCTCTTTGCATTAAATTGCGCAAACTTTGCTGCTTTTCCCGCAAAGATTGAATGGGAAGGCTATTTTCATAAAATTGAGTAGAGCTTAAAGCTAATTGCGACTCTATTTCATTTACTTTGCTCATTAAACTTTCATAAGACTTGGGGCTAATATCAACAATCCAACGATTATCGCCAGTTAAAGATCTTTTTTTGTAGCTTTCATATTGCTGCCTACTTTCTGCTAGTTGTACTTGCACTTCTAGGCGACGATTAGTTATACTATCTAGCTGATCTGATAGGCTGCGGCTGCGTAGTTCTGGTTGATTAAAGTTATAATTAATTCTTAATATTTGTAATTCTTGTTGCAATTTATCTACTTGCTGCTGGAGGGGAGACATTTGTTTAGCGATAAAATCAAGACTTTGTTTGCTAACCTTTAAGCGCTCTTTGCCCATATATTCTACGTAATATTTGGCCATTTCTTCCAGTACATATTTGATGCGCTTGGGGTCTCTATCGCGGTAGTTAATATCTAGGAGTTTAGTACCCCCCTGCTTCCCATCTCGCAAGAAAGTAACACGTTGGATAGTCAAGCGGCTGTTGAGATTTTTATAGTCAAAATTTGGATATCTTTGTTGCAATTTATTAACTAATGGTATTAGCACTTCTGGGCTTTTTAAAACCCGCGTTAAACTTTGATAGTCCACCGAGGAACCGTCTTCCGCTGAGGACTTAATCTTGTTCAAGTCTGTGATGCCTATACTATTATTTTGAGCTTGGACTAAGAGCTTTGATAGCCGATCGTCAGTCGTAAGGGGTTCTGCTAAAACTGTAAATTTTCCTTCATACTCAGTAATAGATTTTTTGGCAGCCCTGAGCACGAAAGTACCGCTCAAAGCAGCTAGGCTGGCAGCTACTATTGCCATCACCAGAAGGCGACGTTTGACGACAGCTATTACCCAATTAATATCAAGGACTTGGTCATCCTCTTCTGGGGTACTAGCTAGGTAATTAGCGGAGGGGACAGACAGATATTGACCATTAAAGTCATTTTTGAGAGAAGAAAACAGCTTTTTATCCATAATAGAAATGTTGTTGAATTCCTAATTTCCTAATATTCTGAGGAACTCTATAAGTCTCGTGGGAACGAGAATTCCACCAATAATACTACTAGCTGGTGTGAGAACAGTGGTAATGGTGTCTACCAAGGTAGCAGTCCTCGATCGTCCCACTATAATTATGTCATTCTCTTGAATAAGTGGGTTGGTTTGAGCATCGATTCCTTGATTCAAATTAATTGCTACTTCCGATCGGGATATAGTTCCATTAGGATTGAGCCTGATCAGTTCCACGGATCTAGAGTTAGCGCGACTTAATCTGAAACCCCCCGCATTCATAATTGCTTGATTTAAGGTAGTATTAGGAGGTAATTTGAACCCACCCGGAGTATTGACTTCTCCGATAACACTCACTTGCACAGTCCCCGGAGCAAAGCTAGCAGTAGCTAGAACAGAAACTTCTCCTGGGTCGATAGCCGTCGCTGTTGGGACAAAGATGATATCCCCTTCTTGTAGTATAGTATCTTGAGAGGTATCTTGTTCTTGCAAATATTGCCAGAGGTTAATAGTGCGGATTTGTTGTTTGCCATTTCTAGTATAACGTTGGAGTTGGATTTGGCGAATATCGGCGATAGATGTGATGCCACCAGCTAGCTGTAGAGCACGAATGATGGTCGGTTGTCCGCTGCTTCTTTGACCATTTTGGGTATCACCGCCGATCGCTACATATCTACCGGGACGCTTCACCTCTCCGAATACTGAGACAGTACGGGGTTGCTCTGCGGGTATAGAAAAATTAGATTCACTAACTTGATTTGTTTCTGCTAAGTTAATTGTTTCTTGAGGGGGAACCAATATTTGATCTCCATCTCGCAACGTGATGTCTTGGCTTGTTTGACCAGTTTGTAAATAATCCCACAGGTTATAAGTGATAGTTACTTCTTGGTTAGCCTTGATACGACGTCGGATAATTATCCGGCGGATATCAGCGCTGGCTCGAATACCCCCAGCTTTTTCTAAAGCTTGAGGAAGGGTGGGAAACTGAACTGATGGTCTGTTTCCACCTCCATTAGCTAGGGGCAATGAGTAGGAGCCGGGACGACTGATTTCACCAGATAACCAAATATTGAGCGGGCGGGCAGCTTGTAAGCTGATTGTAACTAAAGGTCTTTTTACGACCCTGCCATAAGCTCTAGTAATAACTTGGGCTGCCTCTTGTAAAGTTAATCCTTGAAGGGGAATACTACCAATAATCGGGATTTGAATAGCTCCCCCAGCGGGAATTTGATACTCCCCACTAAGCTGGGGCAGATCGTAGATATCAATTCTAATATTGTCTCCACCACCTAGATAGTAGTCAGTATTAATGCTTATTGTGGGGGCTGGGGACTGAGCGAGGTTTGTTTGAGGGTAAGAGAGAGTGAGTACCAGCGCCAGCAGTGGCACTTGTAAGGCAGGAAGGGTAAGCCATTTCATAGGTATTAACAAATTTGATGATAGAGGTCAAGCCATGAAAGATATTTTAAGAGTGCCGATGTTTGCGTTGATGCTGTTTTGTTTAGCGATTGTCATCTTTGTGACTTTTTATATTTTAGTCGCACGCCATCCCAAATTGGGTGTCACATTAGAAAAGATTTTTGTGGGGATACTTTTTTTTACCATCACTGGTGGTTCAGGAATCATAGCGATGCCCTTTACCAAACTCCATCCTAAAGTTTTATACAACTTAGAAAGTACACCCCCAACGATTATTGGTCAAATTGCCATTTATGGTGCCATGATATTAATCTTATTTCCCCGATTAACTAAAACGACAAAAAAAACAGTTTTTGCAGTCATTAAATGGATAGCAGGAGACATTTGTTTAGGTTTGTTTTTGTTGACTATGACTTTGTCGGGCTTGTGGTCACAAACTCCTGAAATTACTTTTCGTGCTATTTTTGCTATGTGGGGAGTAACACTGGTTTCTATTTATGTAGGGAAAGTGTATAGTTGGTTGGAAATTTATGGATTATTGAGATGGCTAACTGGTTTATTAGCTTTATGGGGAGTGGTAAAACCAAATCCAGCACCGGACGGTTGTTGGACAGGAGTTTTCGGTCATAAAAACCCTTTTTCTTTTCAAATGGCTAATACAGCTTCTTTATGGATTTTATATGCTGTTAAGGATCGTAAATATCGATATTTCTCATTATTTATAACTTTAATAGCTTTAGTAGGATTGCAAAAAGGTTGTAGTGGTGCTAGTCGGATTTTGACAGTGGTATTAATCAGTTTGTGGAGTTATTTAGCTTTATTAAAAAAATTACCTGTCAAATGGGCTTTTCTCTGCTTTATCTTATTTTTGGTGGGGAGTATAGGTATAAGTATTTTGGTTTTAAATAATTTAGAGGCTATTATTGTGGATGGTTTGAAAAAAGATATGACTTTAACGGGTAGAACCGATTTTTGGCCTTTAATTATTGATCGAATTAATCAAAATCATCCCATATTTGGTTATGGAATGGCTGGATTTTGGCAGCCTTGGCGTGGCTTGGAAAACCCAGCTTACGGAATTATAGTAGTTAAATCGGGTTTTGTGCCACCGCACTCTCACAATGGTTTTATTGATATACTTTGCGAACTGGGTTGGGTCGGATTGTTACTGTTTATTTTGTCATTTTTAAATAATATATTTAGAGGTATAAAGTACCTAGTTAAAGAAAGTTTTCCCGAGTCAGGTTTGCCTTTGTATATATTAACATTTATGCTAATGACTAATTTGACAGAGGGGGGATTATTTGGTATTGGTACTTATTGGTGTTGGTATGTAGTTTTATCGGTAAAATTGAGCTTAGATAGGACAGCTAAGGATAATCAACACTGATGATGTCAGCATTTGGTCAGGCCGATCAATCTAGAGACTTGAGTGCGATCGCACTTTTTAGTCTAAACTCCAATAACTAAGTAGACACACCTAAAAAAATAGAACACCCAGAACCTACACGGCTGTAAAAAGTCTGGGTTATAATAGCCATCGAGTTTGACGTTGAATTGGGCTAAATTACCAGAACTTAGGCAACTATCCTATGAAGAGGGGCAACCACCGGGCATTTCCCCTAAAACACGCTATATGTATAAGGCTATGCGTAAGTCGTGTTTACTTAACATGACTCGCAATTGTTTCACTCTCCACCGTTGCTTCCACGGGCATTGAATTTTCCATCTCTACTGTTTGTTTCGGCTGATAAACTGCCAAGTCGAACCAGAAAGTCGTACCCACATTAACTTCGCTAACTAAATTAATTTTAGTGTGGTGCTTGTCAATAATGTTTCTGACAATAGAAAGACCTAATCCCGTTCCTTCTAAAGTGTGTACTCGGTTTTCTACCCGGAAAAAGCGATCGAAAATTGCTTGTTGGTCTTCGGGATCTATGCCAATTCCAGTATCAGAAATTTCGATCCGCACTACCGGAAAATGTCCGGCATTTGGTGATAACTTGTGGTTGCCGGATTGGTCGCCTTTGTGGGTGGTTGCCTCCGACTCTAGCAAATACGCTCGAATTGCCACCTTGCCGCCGGATTGCGTAAATTTTAAGGCATTTCCTACTAAATTTGCAAATACTTGCAGCAGCAAATCGTAATGACCTAAAGCAGGCGGCAAACACGGGTCAACTTGTTGCTCTAGTTCGATGCCTTTATCCTTAGCATTCAACTGATAAGTCCGCAGGGTTTGTTCCACAGCTTGCGGGAGGTCAACAGCATCCAAGTGATAAACTCGGCAGGATTCGAGCCGCGACAAGTCTAACACGTCGTTAACTAAACGAGTTAGTCGATCGGTTTCTCGATTGGCAATTTCTAGGAATTCCCTGCGCTCGCTTTCTAGAAGGTCTTCTCCGTACTCGTGGAGAGTCTCGATAAAAGATTTGATATTAAATAAAGGTGTTCTCAATTCGTGAGAAACATTGCTGATAAAATTGCTTTTAGCCTCATTGAGTTCTACTTCCCGAGTGATGTCCTGCACTGTCATTGCAATGCCTTTGAGACTTTCCCGGTAATGTCCAGAACCTTGATGCTTGGAAGTTTGCTCGTAGAAAGTACACTCTACAGCTAACGGGCGTTGCGACTCGGTACAGGTATCTTCCTCGTGGCGGACGCAGCTTTTGCACAGCGGTTCGGCACCCGGCGCTTTGTGCAGAATGACAGTAGTTAAAACAATCCGAATTGTACGATTGACTGGTTCGCTCATCGAGATGCGAAATTCGCCGCCTTCGCGCTCGCCCGCCACTATTTGGTGTAATGGTCTGGCCAACTCCTGCTGCACTTCTGCAGGTAAAATGTTCAGAACATTAACTTGAAGCGCATTTTTACCTTCCCATCCAAAAATCCGCATCCCCGTCGGATTAACTAAAATCACCTGCAAATTTGCGTCTAATAAAAGCGCCCCGTCAGCAATAGTTGAAACCAAAGTTTCTAACTTAGCTTTTTCCGCTGTCAACTCTTCAATATTTTGTTCTTCATAACTTTCGAGTTTCTCGGCCATCTCGTTAAAACTGCCGATTAACTCGCCTAATTCTCCCCCTAAAGGCAGGTCTACTCGCTGCTTAAAATCCCCGCTGGCGATGTTTTTGACCCCAAAGACTAATTGTTTGATCGGCTGAGTAATTGTCAGAGCATTAAATACCGCCCCCAAAATTACCATCACCCAAATTGTGACGAATACGGCTAAAGTGACATCCCTAGTCAGATTTGAAGAGATAACTGCTGCGGGATTGGGGTTAATGCCGATCGCCAAAACTCCCAAATATTTGTCTTCATGAATTAACGGCACAAATACATCGGTAACTTCTCCATCTGGCGTCAAATGCTGCCGCACCAAAGGCAAAGAAGTTAAATTTCTCGCCTCAATATCGGCAATAAAATTATCCGGGAGTTTAATTTGGCGGCGCAGGGTCAGAGAAGTTTCCACCTCCGATTCCGAAAAAGGAATCCCCAGGAAAATATCTCCCGCTTCGTCGGCGTAAAGCATATAGCGGACGCTGGAAGTGCTGCTGTAAAATTGGCGGGAAAAGCGGGCGACTTCGGAGCGATCGTTTTTGGCAATCAGCGGCGCCACATTTGCCGCCAATAGCAGGCCGAGGTCGCGGCCGTAGCGAGTATCGTTAAGTCGGGCGTCTTGCTGGATAGTATTCACGGCCCAGAATGTCAGGCCGCTCATAATTAACGACACTACGAGGGTAGCACCGGCCATCAGGCGGGTCTGGAGGGTAAAATCCGACCACCAGCGGGCAATAATTTCTCCGATTTTGTTTAGTATGGCCAGCATTTCACCAGTTCACCAGTTCAATATTAAAAGCAAGATCAATTCCGTTGGTTCCCGATCGAATTTTCTGCTGCGACTTGTCCGCTACCGCCACCCTAGAGATACCAAACTTCATTGTTACATTTCTACATTGAGATTGCTTGGCTTTCGGATGGCGGTCGATGCCGGAATTCCTAATTTTTATCGTCCAGAGCTCGGCGACCGATGTCCCGACGGCAGTAGACCCCTTCAAATTGGATGCAATCAACTGCTGCATAAGCTTTGGAGATAGCTTGTTCCAAAGTTTCTCCCGCCGCAGTGACGCCCAAAACCCGGCCGCCGTCGCTCACCAACTGCTGGTGCTTCAACTGGGTGCCGGCGTGAAACACTTCTGCTCCTTGGGCTTCAGCTTCCTCGATACCTGTAATAACTTTGCCTTTTTGATAACTTCCAGGATAACCCCCAGAAGCTAAAACTACGCACACAGAGGCCCCCGACTTCCAGCGAATAGAATATTCACCGAGACGCTGCTGACAGCAGGCCAGCACCAAATCTTCCAAAGGAGTTTCCAGCAGCGACAAAACCGCTTGAGTTTCGGGATCTCCGAAACGGCAGTTGAATTCTAAGACTGTGGGTTCTCCTTCTGGCGTAATCATTAAACCTGCGTAGAGTACACCCCGGTAGTCGATTTTGCGTTTTTGCAGTGCTGCGAGGGTGGGTTCGAGAATTTCTTCTTGAATCCTTTCCATGAGTTCCGGGGTGACAATGGGCGCTGGGGCGTAGGCCCCCATACCGCCGGTGTTGGCTCCCTTGTCGCCTTCGCCGATAGCTTTGTGGTCTTGGGCCGGCAGCAACGGTTCCACTGTGATGCCGTCGGTGAGGGCGAGAATCGAGACTTCTTGACCTGTTAAGAATTCTTCGACGACGACTCGGATGTTGTCGGTGCCGAATTCGCCTCGGAAAATGGTGTTGATGGCGCTGTGAGCCATTTTGACGGTGGTGGCAACGGTTACTCCTTTGCCTGATGCGAGTCCGTCTGCTTTGATAACTATGGGGGTTCCTTGTTCCAGAACGTATGCTTTGGCTGCTTCTGCGTCTGTAAATACGGCGGCTTTGGGTGTAGGGATGCCTGCTTCGAGCATCAATTCTTTGGCCCAGGATTTGCTGGATTCAATTTGGGCGCCGGCTTTGGTGGGGCCGAAAATCATCATTTTTCGCTGTTGGAAATAGTCGGCGATGCCTAGCGATAGGGGCAATTCGGGGCCGACGATGACTAATCCGATGTTGTTGACCATCACAAAACGTTCGATGCCTTGGAAGTCGTCGATGTTGAGCGACAGATTTTGACAGCCTTTGGTGGTAGCTGTGCCGCCGTTGCCCGGTACGCAGAATACTTGTTTAATCCGCGTAGATTCTAGCAGTTTTTTTGCGATCGCGTGTTCGCGACCTCCGTTCCCCACAACTAAAACTTTCACAGTATCCTCACCTATAAATGTTGTTCCCTGAATGTCTGATTTTCAGTGTTTGCACCTGTCTATCTGCTTTTTGCAGTGCTGTCAATTATGCCATGCTTGGCGATCGCCAATTGCTAGATGTGGCACTTTTCTGGAGGGGTGGGGTTCGACCGCTGTTTCCCAACGGCTGGGTTCGTGCAATAATTAAAGACTTTAGTCGCCCAATTATTCTGGGTGCTGCCTCGATTTAATCAGGCAATTAAAACTATTTTTTGGCTTTTAACTCTTCAATTACTGTAATTCATCCGGGGGCAAATAGCGATAAGATAGGCAGGTTGACTCTGCGGAATTTTACTCACATGAAATCAAATCAAACCGCTGCGAGTTCGTCTGCCAAATTTAAGCGGGTGGGCGTTGTCGGCGGCGGCCAGCTAGCTTCGATGATGGGGGATGCTGCTAGGGCGCTGGGTATTGAATTGTTAGTGCAAACTCCCCATGCTAGTGACCCGGCAGTTTCTGTTGCTGCTGGTGCTATTTTGGCTGCTGTTGATGATGTTTTGGCTACGGCTCAATTGGCAGATGGCTGCGATGTTATTACTTTTGAAAATGAGTTTGTGGATTTGGATGGTTTGCGGCCGCTAGAACTGCAAGGTGTGTTATTTCAGCCGAGTTTGTCGTCGCTTTCTCCTTTGTTGGATAAGTACGTTCAGCGCTGTTATTTACAAAGTTTGGGTTTGCCAACTCCGAGGTTTTGGGAATGGGATTGCAGCGCGGATTTGCCCCCGGAATTGTTTAAAGCGGTGGCGATCGACTTTCCGGCAATTTCTGTTTCTGACAGCGTGCAGATGGAAGGAGACTCGGATGCTCGATCGATCGACTTTCCCTTTGTCGTCAAAGTTCGCCGCCACGGTTATGACGGTCAAGGTACTTTTATTGTTAAGGATCGAGGGAGTTTTGAGTCAATTCGTGCTAAACTTCAAGGTCAGTCTTTGCTAGTGGAAGAATTTGTGCCATTCGATCGCGAGTTGGCTGTGATTGCAGCTCGATCGGCAAATGGCGAAATTGCGATTTATCCGATCGTCGAAACTCAACAGCAAAATGAAGTTTGCCGCCTGGTGATTGCGCCCGCTGATATTAGTTCAGATGTGAAAACTGAAGCTTGTGCGATCGCCCGCACTCTCCTCAACAGCTTAGAAGCTGTCGGCGTCTTCGGCATTGAATTATTTTTAACCGCTGATAATAAGCTGTTAGTCAATGAAATTGCACCCCGCACCCATAACTCGGGACATTTTACCATCGATGCCTGCGAAACTTCACAATTTGAACAGCATTTGCGCGCAGTTTGTCAACTGCCTTTAGGCAATTCGGCTCTGAAATGTGCAGGCGCTGTGATGGTAAATTTGCTGGGCTACGAGTCGGCTGAGTCCGACTATTTAGCGAAACGAAAACAACTGGCACAAATCAGCGGTGCTTTTGTACATTGGTATGGTAAGAACTTATCGCGTCCCGGCCGCAAACTCGGTCACGTTACAGTTGTGCTCGACGCGGACTTGGTGGCTCAAGGGCGATCGTCAGCAGAGGCGATCGCTCAAACCGTTGAATCTATCTGGTATGCAAGTTAAATTGCTCGAAGCTTGCCAAAATCTGGTTAGTTGGTATATATTAAATAAAGGTTCTACTGCGACGTTGGTGACTGCCAATAATGTTTTTTTGATCTATAACTCTTAACTCTCGGGAATCAAGATGTTTGGACAGCAGTAAACTGGGCTTGTACCCAGAAACTTTAAGTCCGAGCCAACGGTACCCACCTGGTAAAATACCAGGTCAAAAGCTGAGGTAAGACGGCGTTGCGGGGAGCCATTAAAATTTTAATTGAGATAGGCGCTGTGAAATATGGCTAGCCTATTTTTTTTTTTGATATAAACGCCTTTACTCATACTACATCTTCAAGTTTTGCCTAAACTCCTCTAAGGTTGGCGTTGGTTTGATGCGATGAATCATACTATGGCAATTTGAGCATAGCACAGTAAAATCATTAAGCGGATCTAGTTTCATCTTTGCCCCACTTAAGTTTGAAATTGGAACATTATGATCAGCTTCTATGTATCCTCTGCCTATTTCTCCGTATCGAGACTCAAAATCAAAACCGCAAGCTTTGCATATACATCCTTGCAACTGCTTAACTTTTCTAGATAACGTTTGATTTCGTTCTGTTACTCGATGAAGTCTATACTTGGTCGTATCTTCAAACCATACTCTTTCTGCTTGATTGTTTTCAGCAGCCTCATTCAAAGAAACCTCTTTCAACAAATCAGAATCAGCCTCCTCCTTCAAAGAAACCTCCTCAAACAGGGAGAAGTAAATTTCAAGCATTTTCCCAACATCGCCTACCAACTCCTTGTCGTCAGGAAGTGATTCCCTTGAATAAAACTTCGAGGCTATGTTTCCTGCTTCATAAGCAAGTCCCAGCCTTCTAGAAGTAGTTGCCTTTGGAATCGAATCAAGCTTAAGATCGAGAGGATCAGAAAATTCCCTGAGCTTGTCAGAACCAAGCTTATCTTTAAATAGTTTTGCTTGACCCCTTAAAATATCTCTCGACACCCCAAGTCCGAACTGATCTCTTTTATCTGCTATTCCTTGATTGAGAGAAAGATAAACGCCACAGAAGTCAGCGCGAAATAAATAAACACAGTAAAACCCCGACATGACACTCTCAGTCACAAGCTTGTTAAATATTGCTATCCAAGGAACTTTAGCCCAAGAGCCATTACCTGCTGAAGCTTTTATGCTATAGATTTCTGGTAATTCTAACGAAGCACTTATTGATTTCGGCACTACATTTCTGACATAACTAGCAAATAAATGTCCCTTGAAGTTGTCGTTACTGACCAATGGATATTCAAACAGGATTTTTTCAAGGGACTCTCTAAGCGCCATAACCAATAATTAATGTTACATCTTCAATTTAATTATCGTGCCTCACCAGCAGCTTTCAAATCTTAACCCTACTGATAACCCAGAGGTAGAACCCTTAGTTATACCGCAACTGCGGTATAAAATTTTATACCCGGTGTCAACTACTGCAAACAACCACAAGATTAGCCGATCGCGCATCCTGTCTATCGCAGCAAATGCAGCGCCGCCCCCAACCCGCAAATCTCCCTTGCAGAAAGTAGCACAAACGTGATACCGTTGAAGCTTGTGTCCAAATAACACCAGTTCATGCCAAAACTCAAAACTCGCAAAGCAGCCGCAAAGCGCTTTAGAGCGACCGGCAGCGGTAAAATTGTGCGCCGCAAAGCTTACAAAAGCCACTTGCTACAGCACAAAAGTTCAGCTCGCAAAAGCCGTCTATCTAAGCTGGTCGTCATCGACGAGACCAACGATGCTAACGTGCGGTTAATGCTTCCATACTTGTAAAGTTTAACGGAAATTAAAGATGACACGGGTAAAACGCGGTAATGTCGCCAGAGCGCGCCGCAAAAAAATTCTCAAATTAGCCAAGGGTTTCCGAGGCTCACAGTCGAAACAGTTCCGCACAGCTAACCAACGGGTGATGCAGGCCCTGCGTAACGGTTATCGCGATCGCAAAAAACGCAAACGCGATTTCCGCCGCCTGTGGATTGCTCGGATCAATGCTGCATCGCGCCAGCACGGCACGAGCTACAGCAGACTGATCGGCAACATGAAGAAAGCCAACATCGAAATCAACCGCAAAATGCTGGCACAAATGGCGATTATTGACCCCGCAACATTTGGTAAAGTAGTGGAAATGGCCAATCGAGCCGGAGCGTGAAAGTTCGCTTTATTTTCAGAATGCAGAAAGCAGAAGTAAGAAAGATTTAACTGTCTGCCAGAGAAGGAAAACTCCTGATAAATCTAGGAGGTTGAGACAAACTTTCCTTCTTTGTTCTTACTTCTGGATTCTTGCTTTTTCAGAAATCGCGATCGGGCCGAACGATCGCTATTTCCGTGTTTTTTATACAGTTGCAGAGGCAAATGTCAGACATTGCTAGCGCCTTAAAATAAATAAAACCTTCCACAGCACCTACCTAATTTTAAGAAAAACATGGATAGTAATTTGCTCATTGTTTACCTGACAGTCCTGCTCGCTATACTCGGCAGCAGTTCCTGGTTTGTGGTGCGCCAGATTCTCAAAACTCGGAACCTGGAAATGTCTTTAGAACGCTTAGAAAATAAACTGACGGTAGAAAAAGGAACAGCACAGGAATACTACGAATTAGGAAGTATCTATGTAGATAAGAAGCTGTATTCCCAGGCGATCGTACTGTTTCAAAAAGCCCTGAAAGCCAAAGACTTAGAAGGCGAAGAAAATCAAGCCGTTATTTACAACGCCCTCGGTTTTGCACACTTCGGCCAAGAACAATACGACATCGCGATCCGCCAGTACAAAGAAGCCCTGAAGTTGCAGCCCGAATACGTTACATCTCTCAACAATCTGGGTCACGCCTACGAGCGCAAGAAATTAACAGCTCAAGCCTTGGAAATCTACGAACAAGCTCTCGCCTGCGATCCAGACAATGCCACGGCCAAACAGCGAGTAGAGTCCCTCCGGAAGCGTTTGGTAATCTATAACTGAGCGCCGATGTTACGACCAATAGAGATCCCGCAAACCTGGTTTCATTCTGAAACCGGGTTTTTTCTTCCCATAGTCCAAGATACTAAACTATCGAACACATTAATGCGTTAGTTTTTAAGAACAGGAATTCCGAGTCAGGCTCGATCGCACACCGTCCCAGCACTTTAAATTACTGTGAAGATCAAAGCAATACCTGCAACGCCGATCAGTCCTAAACAATAGAAGGAGGAGAACGTAGTGACATCAATTCTCGTTGTCGAAGATTCGTGGTTGACTCGCAGGGTAATCTGCAAAATCCTGCGAGCAGAAGGATACGAGGCTTGGGAAGCATCCAGCGGCCCAGAAGCTCTAGAACTGCTGGGCACTAAAACTCCAAACTGTATGCTCTTAGACCTGCTGATGCCGGAAATGGAAGGTCGGGAAGTCCTGCAAGCCATGCGCGATCGAGGATATAAAATTCCAGTCATCGTAATTACCGCAGACATCCAAGCAACTACCCACTCCGAGTGCATGGAACTCGGAGCCCTGGCAGTCATTCACAAAATGCCCAACTCAGAGGAACTGATCGGGTGGATCAAAAAAGCTCTCAGTGCCAGCGAGGAGAGCACCCAATGAAATTAAGCGCTCGACAGCTCGATGCTTTGCAGGAACTCGTCAACATCGGTATCGGTCAAGCAGCAGGGGTCTTGAACGACATGATCGACTCTCCGATCCGCTTGCAAATACCCCACCTTCAAATCCTGACTCCCACCGACGTGCAAGAAGAGTTAGAGCAACACCTAAACGGCGAGCAAATCGCCGCCGTCCAGCTAAAATTCACAGGCTCCTTTGGAGGCATTGCCCAGCTAGTCTTTCCCACCAACAGCGCTGCCATGCTCGTGACGATGCTCACAGGGGAAGAAGTTGGAACTCACGATCTCGATTCAGTCAAAATTGGTACGCTGAGTGAAGTGGGAAATATTGTAATTAATGGGGTCATGGGTGCAATCAGCAACGTACTTCAGCAGCGCCTGAACTACTCAATTCCCACTTATAGCGAAGGGACGATTGCTAGTTTGCTGAGATCTGGGGGTTTAGCTACTGATACAGTTGTTTTATTAGCCCAGACCAGTTTCATGATTGAAAGGCTTCACATTGAAGGAGATATCATTCTTATTTTCAATGTCAATTCCTTTGACACCTTGTTGACTGCTATCAATCAACTTGCCGGGGGTCTATGATTGAGGAGAGCAAAACTATTAAGGAAAAGTTTGGGGTTCTCGACAGCGTACCAGTCGGCGCCTGCTTGCTGCGAGATGATTTTGTCGTGCTGTTTTGGAATACTTGTCTGGAAGAGTGGACAAAAATTCCCCGCAGCCAAATATTGGGAAAAAACATCACAACCCATTTTTCTCACCTGAGTCAGCTAAAGTATGCAACTCGCTTCAAGCAAATTTTTGCAGGCGGCCCGCCAACAATTTTTTCTTCTCAAATTCACAAACACCTGATTCCGGCAATTTGGCAAGACGGCCAGCAACGAATTCAGCAAACTACTGTGACTGCTGTGCCGACCCTGGAGGCTGGCATTGAAGAACAGGAGATTAGAGACTGGCTTCTCCAGACTCTTGAGTTGCAACCAGACGGCACTGTCGGAGTCAGAGTACCAACAAGTGCTTCTTTGTATAGGGCATCTCCATCCTCAGTTTCGTCATCAATATGGCCGGGGGTCAATTCCCCATCGTTCTACGCGCTGCTGGTGATTCAAGACGTGACCGACCTCACCCACCGCATCCAAGCTTACCGCACAATGCGGGATCAAGCTTTGGAAGAAGTGCAAGTGCGCCAGCGGGTGGAGGAAGAATTGCGATCGAGCCAGCATTTCATCCAGCAGATTGCTGACGCGGCGCCTTATTTGCTCTACATCTACGATTTGACCGAACAGCGCAACGTCTACGTCAACGGTCAAGCTTCTAAATTGCTGGGCTACACTCCGCAAGAAATTTTACAGATGCAAACTGCTTTATACTCGAGTTTGGTGTACCAAGAAGATTTGCCAAGGCTTAAAGCCCACCAGCAAAAATTTTCCTGGGCGCAAGACGGGCAGATTTTGGAGTTGGACTATCGGCTCAAACATCGATCGGGGGAATGGCTCTGGTTTCGCTGCCGCGACCAAGTTTTCGCCCGCACAGCCGACGGCTGGCCCAAACAAATTTTCGGGACCGCTCAAGATATCACTGAGTACAAGCGGGCAGAAGAGGCGCTGCGGCAGCAGAACGAACGAGAACTGCTGATGGCCACGATTACTCAGCACATCCGCCAGTCTCTGGATTTGGGCGAAGTGCTCAGCACGACAGTGACAGAGGTGCGCCAGTTCCTTCAGGCAGATCGAGTGATGATCGTCCGCTTCAACCGCTGTACCGGCAGTCTCTGCGCAGCTCCGGCGACGGGGGCGGTAACAGTGGAATCTGTAGCTCCCAACTGCAAGCCGATGTTGGGGGAAACCCTGGAAAATTTCTGTTTTGACCAGTTCTATATCGAAGCGTACCAACATCGGGCGATCCGACCGATAGCCGATGTCTTGGCCGCCGATTTGCCGCAATATCAAATTGACTTACTCGCACAATTCGCGGTGAGAGCTTATTTGGTAGTGCCTTTAGTGCAAGGAGACGAGTTGTGGGGGCTGCTGATGGCCCACCAGTGCAGTCCCCGGCAGTGGATGCAGTTGGAAGTAGAGTTGCTGTCTTCTCTGGCTACCCAGTTGGCGATCGCCATCAAGCAAGCAGAACTCTATCAGCAGTTGCAAGCGGCCAACCTCAAGTTAGAGCGCTTGGCAACTTTAGACGAACTCACGCAGCTAGCAAACCGCCGCCGGTTCGATCAGTATTTAGAAATGGAGTGGCGCAGACAAGCCCGGGAACAAACGCCTCTGTCCCTGATTCTCTGCGATATTGATTCTTTTAAAACTTATAACGATACCTACGGGCACCCAGGGGGAGACGAATGTTTGCGGCAAGTCGCCGGGGCGATCGGCAATGCAGTCAATCGCCCCGCTGATTTAGTAGCTCGCTACGGAGGCGAAGAATTTGCCGTTATTTTACCAAATACCGCGATTCAAGGCGCCGTGCTGGTAGCCGAACACATACAGATCAAAATAGCAGCTTTGCAACTTCCTCACGCTGGTTCTCAGGTGAGCCCGTACGTCACTCTCAGTCTGGGCGTAGCGAGTATTGTTCCTGCATCTGAATCGGGAGCCGAAATTCTGATTGCAGCAGCCGACCAAGCGCTCTATCAAGCTAAACGACTTGGGCGCGCTCGTATCCAACTTTACCAGCCCGACCCTGCTGCTGGCAAGCCAAACGGGACAGCCGCTTCGATGCTTCCTGTGGATTTTTCTATACCGAATACTAATTTGCCCTCTCCCACGAGCGCTTGACGAATTGCAATATAGGTGAATCCAGAGTAGTTATACCAGTCCGCAAAAAGAATGCCACTGTAACCCGCTATTCCAAACCCCGATCTAGGGTTTATCAGATAGATGAGGTACAAGAACAGCATTTTGCAAACCAGTTCCAAACATATTGTTAAAAACTTAACTGAATGCAAAATCTATAGCCTTTCCTAATTTTTGAGAATTTGTCGTTTTGAGAGAACTGAGAATATTTTTAAATTTAGACCATAAATTATCAAGGAGTGAGAAATCCGGTGAATAGGGGGATAAGTATATGAATTTTGCCTCTTATTGTTTCATTGCTTTTTCTACTTCGGGCTTGCTGAAGCAGTGGTTTAAGTATACACTGTATGGAATTGCCGACCAAAAAAGGTAGTAAGATTGCAAGAAAAACAGGGAAAATAGCTTAAAACCTGTGCATCACTATTTGCGATCGTGTACCGAAAAGCTAAGTCTGTTTCTACCGAACCCTTCGACTTTGAACTCCCCAACGGATGCAAGTTGGCAGAAGATAACCGTTGGGTCAAAATGGCCAAACTAATTCCTTGGTTGGAAATTGAAGAAGATTATGCTGAAAATTTCTAGACAGAAATGGGCGCACCCGCCAAATCATTTAGGATGGCATTGAGGGCATTAATTATCAAAGAAAAACTCTTAATCAGCGATAGAGAAACAGTAGAACAGATCGGGGAAAATCCCTATCTGCAATACTTTATTGGTCAATCAACCTACAGCAATGAACTCCCATTTGACCCATCACCCTGCCGTTCACTTTCGGCAACGAATTAGTGCAAATCTAATCAATAAAGCGAACGAACGAATGGTAAGTAAAATACGGTAAACCACCCCAAAACCGCCCGAAAATAAGGATTCGGAGGCAAAAAATGAGTTACCCAATCAAGGAAAATTAATCAATAGATGCGACCTGTGTCCCAGCCGATATTAGCTATCTAACCGACTTAGGACTATTAAACCAAGTCCGAATTCATACCGAAAAAATCATCGACATTCTCTATAAGTTTCTCAAAGTAAAAAATAATAAAAAAACCCATAACCTACCGAAAAATAGCCAGAAAAGACTACTTAGCAGTAGGGAAACAAAAACGACTGTCCCGCCGCCATAAAAAGAAAAAAGCTATTAAAAAACAACTGCAATATATCAAAAGAAACGATTCTCATATTGAACAACTAACCGAATCAGGTGCAACCCTACAAAGTCTAAGCAAAAAGCAATATAAGACCAGGCTAGTCCTCACAGAAGTCTATCGCAAAAAACTCTGGTTATGGGAAAATAACAAACAGAGCATATCGGACAGAATAGTAAGTTTAAGTCAACCCCACATCCGTTCCTTTGTCAGAAGTAAAGCAGGAAAAACCGTATATTTTGGAGCAAAACAGTCAGCGAGTTGCTTTGAATAAGATGTATTTTTAGACTTAATGAGTTGGGATGACTTTAACGAATCGGGAGACTTAAAAGCCCAAATAGAAGCATTTAAAAGTTACACAGGATGCTATCCATAATCAGTCCATGCAGCTCGGATTTATCGAACCCGAGAAAATCGAGCCTGGTGTAAAGAAAGAGGAATTAGAATTAGTGGATCTCCGTTAGGAATGCCACCCGCCAATTTGAGCAAAGAAACAAAGAAACAAGCCTGGGAATATGAAAGAATTAGAAATACAATTAAGGGCAAATTTGGACAAGGAAAACTAAAATTTAGATTGAATCGAGTGATGGCAAAACTTGATAATACTTCTGGTACAGCCATTGCTATTACTTTTTTATTAATCAACCTTCCTACCTGGTTAAGACTGGTTTTTTGTGTTTTTTTCTGCCGATTCAACAAAATAAGGTCTGGTTACGGTTTAAGAATTGTAAAAAATTATATTTTGGCAAATTACAAAAACAAAAGCTTATGCTTCACCGGGATTGAATCACCAATTAATTGTTCTCCTAATTTTCCCTAACTTATTCAGCAAGCCCGACTTAGATTCAGGAATGGTCAAAGCCGTAGGGTTGACAACTGCAAATGCTGCAGAAGCTAGTGTTACCGAAGCAATAGCGGTCGATTTAACACGGCAAAATGTTGAGCTAGGAGAGTTGCATATCGCTTGAGCTTATTTGACAAGCCATTGGGTTAAAGAGCGTGAATCAAACTTGACAATAATGTGTAAATCTTGGCGAGTTCGCAACGGCAAATATTTTGATAAAACAGCTTTTAATCTCGATTGGAACTTGCGCATAATTCGTGGTTCCAATGGCATCAGTATACCATTTACCACAGGAAAAACTGTGCGATTTCCTCAAAAGCAATGTCAAACTTGCCCGCTGCATTCTCAGCGTACAGCTAGTGCTAAATACCGGACGGTTTCCCTTCATCCAGACGAGTCTTTATTGCAGGAGTTCGTCAGCGTCAAACCACAGCACTCGATCGTCCAAAATTAAGAGAGCGAATTAGTGTGGAACATAGCTTAGCTCACATCGGTCAATGGCAAGGAGTACAAGCTCGGTATTTGGGTGAGCGCAAAAATCTTTTCGATTTGGGACGGATGGCAGTGGTTCATAATCTTCATGTTTTGTCAAGAATTTTTACAGAGCGTCAATTGATATCTGCCTAACTCAAAAGATTTTTCAGTTGGATATGAGATTTTTCATATTGATAACCAGCCGGATTTATTGGTAACAAAAAATCGGCGGAAATTTTGGATTGGTAATTTTTGCTCGCCACTGCGTAGCAACTTGAGTTTTGAGTGGCACATTGTAAGGAATGAAAATTTAATAACATCAGCGATGTATAATAAATAAATGAGTGAATATGAATAGGTTTATGTTTCGGT
>NZ_JAUBQD010000068.1:0-33810 GCF_036701085.1 Microcoleus sp. Pol7_A1 | reverse complement strand
GATTTTAAATCATCCAAATCTTCCTTCAGTCTTGTCTTATGGTACTCTGGCTGCTTAAAAACTGTCCGGAGTATTGTAACTGATGAAGGACTAATAACTAATGACTGAGGACTAATGACTAATTTTTCAACTGCATCTGATCGAACAGTTGCAGGGCCGATCGCCAAACCAGATAACCTTGATCGTTAAGGTGCAAGCCGTCTGTGCTGAGTTCGGTTGGCAAATTGCCGTCAGCATCCGCAAACAGCGGGTACAAATCCAGATACAAAACATTTTCAGAACTAGCAATTTCTTTCAGCCGCCGATTTATTGCCCGAATCCGACTGTTAGGAATCGCCAACAGCCGATCGCGATTTTCCCAAGTAGCTTGTTCCCCGCTGTGCGGCAAAATCGACTGCACAACTACTTCTGCTTTGGGGTGAGCCCACCGCAAATCGCGAATAATCTGCCGCTGGTTGTCCAAAATCCCTTCGTCGCTGGCCCCCCGCAACAAATCGTTAATCCCGATCATCACAAACACCGTATCCGGCGCAGTTCGATCGAACAACTGCAACCGCTTCAGCAAACCCACGGAAGTCTCACCCGAAATCCCTTGATTCAGCCAAATTCGATCGACCGGTAACAGCTTCGTCGGAAACCACATACTCAGAGAATCCCCAGCCAAAACACTCAGTCTTGAGGGTCGATTCTCCGCCGCCGCCTCAGCTTCGCGACCCAACTGCGTCACCCACTGCTGGTAAGTCCATTTATGTCGCGGTCCTGGAACGGGCACGTCTAGCACTGCGTTTGCAGAGGTCACCGATTGGTCAATTTGTTCCCGGGCGCTTTCTGCCGTCACCGCATCATTGGCCTGGAAGCTTTCTGTCAAGTTGTGTCCCCGCAGCAGTAGTTGAGCGACTGTGAGCATCAGTACACCGTTCGTCACCAAAGATAGCAAAGCCCAAACCGGAACAGTTTTCGATCGGCTAACTTCCATCCCTAAGAGGGATTTATGAGTTCTACTTCTGCTACCTCCTCCAAACTTCTCCATAAACTCAAGCTATCTGCAGGCATCACACCGAATAATTTGCACTCATTGCTGCATCAAATTTTACCGCTCAATTAAAGCCTCAATTCTTGTAAGAATCAAGCACTGTGCTGTGTTGGGCAAGGGCGGCGATGCAGAACTTTGCTTTTTCGCACTACTTTACCATAAAAAATCTGGCTACCAAACTTTCTTGCACCGAAATCGGATTTGTCAAAGCCGCTGCACTGCACACAAATATATCTAAAACTGATCGAACTTACTCATTTCTGGTGCTAAAATCCAAAAATGAAAAAATTAACTATAACTGAAGCAGCCAAAATTAAAGGTGTGAGCGCTTCCACCTTACGCAGGTGGGAAGCCGAAGGCAAACTAATACCGGAACGCACGGCTAACGGTCACAGACGGTATGACCTAGCTCATCTTCTCGGCTTAAAACCCAACGGCGCTTTAACCGTTGCTTACGCTCGGGTTAGCAGTCACGACCAAAAAGATGATTTAGACAGACAAAAACAAGTTTTGGAATTGTTTTGTGCATCTCACGGCTGGCAATTCCAAATCATTGATGATGTGGGTTCTGGGGTTAATTACAGTATGCGGGGTTTACAACGTCTAATTCGGGCGATCGCAGACAATCAAGTAGAAAGGTTGGTGTTAACTCACAAAGACCGAATGCTGAGATTTGGTTCTGAACTAATTTTTAATTTGTGCGAACACTTTGGGACAGAGGTAGTGATTATCAATCAAACTGAAGATGCTAGCTGTGAGGAGGATTTAGCTAAAGATCTACTAGAAATAATCACGATGTTCTCAGCCCGCCTTTATGGCAGCAGGAATCACAAGAACAAGCGCATCGTTGAAGAACTTAAAGCAATTGCCGATAAACTCTAACCAATACACCCATTTTCAACGCTCGTCAGTTACAGCTTCTCAATTCCTATTTTCCCATTACCAATTAACAATTATCGGCGCAGATCTCATGCAATCAAAAACTGCTATATGTACGCCATTAAAAGTAAATTAACAATAAAAATATGCCCGCGTTCGCATTGAAGATTGAAACGCGAGCACAACGATAGACAGCCATAAGTTGGCGGCTATTTCTGATTTTGGTTTTTCTGAATAAAGGGGTGAATTAGCTTATAAATAGCTAATTTAAGACACGAAAGCTGAATAGAGCGATCTCTTCGCACGCTCTACAGTTTGGTAGTCCTCCCCCCAGAACCCCCAGCATAACCGCCGTAGCTGCTCTCACTTCTGTTGTCCAAGCTCGTTTCCTTCACAAACCCGGTGTAAGCTTCCATCCCGTGTTCGCCGATATCCAAACCTTCAGCCTCCTCTGAAGCAGAAACGCGGATACCCAGCAAAGCTTTGAGTGCCATCCAAAAAATCGTACTCAGCAGCACGGTCATCCCGCCTACAGAGATAATGCCGACCAACTGCGCCCAGAGTTGACCGAAACCTCCGCCCACGAGCAATCCGGCTGCCGGGCCTGCGGTATAAAGTCCAGTTGTAGGCCCGTCCGCAAACAGCCCAACCGCCAGAGTTCCCCAGATGCCGCAGACTAAGTGAACTGAAGTTGCCCCTACAGGGTCGTCAATTTTCAAGTTGTCGAAGAAAGTTACTGCGAAAACTACCAGGATACCGGCGATCGTCCCGATAATGGCAGAGTTGGGCACGTTGATCCAAGCGCAGCTAGCTGTTACGCCGACTAAGCCGGCGAGGATGCCGTTGATAATCATGGAAAGGTCGGGTTTGCCCAGGTACAGCCAAGCTGTAATCGTTGCAGCAACTCCCCCGAAGGCGCCGCCGGTGTTGGTGGTGATCGCAATGTGGGCGATCGCATTTGGATCGACTGCCATTGTCGAACCGGGATTAAACCCGAACCAACCCAACCACAGAATCAAACAGCCCAGGGTGGCAATGCTCATATTGTGTCCCGGCATCGCCACAGTATCGCCGTCGCGGTACTTGCCGATCCGCGGCCCCAAAAATGCCGCTCCCATCAAAGCAGCCCAACCGCCTACCGAGTGAACCACTGTCGAACCTGCAAAATCCCAGAAGCCGGCTTTTGCCAGCCAGCCACCGCCCCAAATCCAGTGTCCGGTAATTGGGTAAGCAATGCCTACTAGCAGCAAGCAGAAAATTAAGAAGTCAATGAATTTAACTCGCTCTGCAACTGCTCCAGAAACGATCGTGGCAGCAGTTCCCGCAAAAACTAATTGGAAAAAGAATTTAGCGTTGAGGGGGACTCCCGTCCAGTTAAGCGAGTCGAAAATGCCTTGATAAGCGTCTCCTGTGGCGGGGCTGTTGTCGGCTACATTCCACAGAAAAAATCCGCCACTGCTGCCAATAAAACCGTTGCCGTCGCTGAACATTAACGCAAAACCGATCGCCCAAAAGGCGATCGTAGAAAGCGCAAAAACAATCAAGTTTTTTGACAGCACGTTGACTGCATTTTTTTGGCGGCAAAAACCGGTTTCCAACATACCGAAACCGGCGTTCATAAAGAACACTAGCATCCCAGCCACCATGACCCACATGGTATCCATGCCCACCTTAAGGCTTGCTAATTGTTCCTCGGTGGTTGGCGCGGGAGCTGTTTGGGCTACCGCTGCATATCCCCATACCAAGACGATGATTGCAGCTAAAGGTATGCAGGCTTGCCAGCTTGGACTGAGGCGGGCGATCGTCTTTTGTAATTTCTTGAACCTGTTGACTTTGGTCAAAAAGTTAGCTGCTGGCAAATTTAAAGACTCCCGCCTGACAGGTTTTGACTTTTTCTTTCCGACAGTCATTTTAATCACTTTTACCCTCTTTACGGCTAGTAAGCTCAGCAATATTCGGAAAACTTTCCAATTTTACTACAAAAGTTTATGGATTATTTGTTCATATTGAGATAGTTTTGATAGCCTAGCTGTTCTAGCTGATTTTGTTTTTTCATTACAGATTCGGACAAAGTTTTGCGGTAATCCAGGACTCGCTCTAGCAATTCTGGCTGATGAGCTGCTAGTATCTGAACTGCCAGCAAGCCAGCATTCTTAGCGTTGCCGATCCCCACTGTGGCTACGGGTATCCCGGCTGGCATTTGCACGATCGAGTACAGCGAATCTACCCCTTGCAGGTGGCGGCTCGGTACAGGCACGCCAATTACTGGCAAGGGCGTTAAAGATGCTACCATGCCTGGGAGGTGCGCCGCTCCCCCGGCACCTGCGATAATGACTTTCAAGCCCCGTTGGTGCGCGGTTTGGGCGTATTCCACCATGCGCGAGGGGGTGCGGTGCGCCGAGACGATTGCCACGGAGCAAGCAACGCTGAACTCTTCGCAAACTGCGATCGCTTCAGACATGGTTGGCAAATCCGAATCGCTACCCATGATAATTCCAACTGTTGGTTCATTCATGCAATGCTGAGATGTTAGATTTCAGATTAATGGTAATTTTAAATTATGGCATTAACTCAAATTTAGATATTTTGTAGCAAAAGTCAGGCTCGAAAGCAATTTAGTTACAAGCCACCATGCAGAAATCAAAAAGCTCCGCATCCTCATAAGCAGCCTCCAGATTTATCCATCGGAGCCAATCTAAAATCTAAAATCTAAAATCTAAAATCTAAAATCGGATGACTGAAGCCACAACCCCAACTGCCGCCCCCACAGATATTCTCAATGCTCGCCTCCCGGGTTACAAGGATTTGCAGATGCTTGCTGTTGACGAAACGGGCATCATTCAAGAAGTTTGGCCGATGGACGCCGTATTTAAACGGATTTGTCCTCCCGATTTGCAAGTGCTTGATGTAGCAGGCGATTGGCTTTCTCTGGGCGGTGTTGACTTGCAGATTAACGGGGCCCTGGGTTTTGCTTTCCCCGATTTACAAAGCAAGCAAATTGAAATTTTGCCGAAAATTTGTCAATTTTTGTGGAATCAGGGAGTCGATGCTTTTTTGCCGACTTTGGTAACAACTTCGCTCGATAAATTTCGGCGATCGCTCTCGACTATAGCTGATTATATCCGCACTGTACAAACCGCTGCTCCGGCAATCAATAAAACCAAAACAGCGGAAATTCTCGGTGTTCACCTCGAAGGCCCTTTTCTCAACCCCCAGAAGCGAGGAGCTCACCCAGTTGAGTTTTTACTACCGCTAACTATAGAAAATGTCAAGCAAGTTTTAGGAGATTGTGCGGATATTGTCAAAATAATTACTTTAGCGCCGGAGTTAGACAGCACGGGCGAAGTCATTTCCTATTTGCAAAGTTTGGGAATTGCCGTCAGCCTCGGACACTCCCAAGCGACGGCTGAGCAAGCCCAGCAAGCATTTGCTCGGGGAGCTTCAATGGTAACTCACGCTTTTAATGCGATGCCGAGTTTGCACCACCGAGAACCGGGTTTGTTGGGAGCGGCGATCGTTTCTCCGGGCGTAAAATGCGGTTTAATTGCTGACGGCAAGCACGTTTCTCCGACAATGATTGATTTTTTGCTGCGCGCTGGTAGGTATGAAAAAGGCGTTTTTTTAGTGAGCGATGCTTTGGCTCCTTTGGGTTTGCCTGAGGGTGTTTATCCTTGGGATTCCCGACAAATTGAAGTCAGAAAAGGTACGGCTTGGGTCAGATTAGATTACCACTCGCCCCTGGAATCTGCTACTTTGGCAGGCACAACTCTGCCGCTGTTGGCGGGAGTGCAGAATTTGGTGAAATGGGGGATTTGCGACGCCGAAAGTGCGATCGCGCTGGCAACTGAATCTCCGAGAAGTGCGATCGGAATTTCCGGAATTATTGGCAAATCGGCCACTCAATTGTTGCGCTGGAATTTAAATGGGGCGACAAAGGAATTGGCTTGGCATCGACTCTTTTAACCCGTTACACCATTTTAGATTTTAGATTAAAGGATTGAAGAATTAAGAATGTGGGAACTGGTATTACGAGATAGATTTTAGATTTTAGATTGGCGGTTTTAATCTAAAATCTAAAATCGCCAATCTAAAATCGATCGATGGTTGCCAGTTGCGCGTTTTCCGAACCGGATTGCTATATAATATCTAACCGTTGGCAATAACTCAGCAGCAGGCAGATCGATGAATTTGGTAGACGACAAGACTATAGTTAGACAGTATTTTAACTCGACGGGATTCGATCGCTGGCAGCGAATTTACGGCGATGGCAAAGTCAATAAAGTTCAGCTAGACATCCGCACCGGGCACCAGAAAACGGTGGATACAGTCATCGAATGGCTGCAAGCTGACGGCAATTTGCCCGGGCTTTCCGTCTGCGATGCCGGCTGCGGTGTGGGATCTCTGAGCATTCCTCTGGCTGAGGCTGGGGCAATTGTTTGCGCTAGCGATATCTCTGAAAAGATGGTAGCAGAAGCCTACGATCGATCGACAGCAGTTCCCGGCAAGCTCTACAACATCTCCTTCGCCGCCCAAGATTTGGAAGCTTTAACCGGCAATTTCCACACAGTAATATGTTTGGACGTGCTGATCCACTATCCTCAAAATAAGGCTGCAGAAATGATCGCTCACCTAAGTTCGATCGCCCAATCGCGACTAATTATCAGTTTTGCCCCCAAAACCTTAGCACTCACCGCCCTCAAAAAATTTGGCGAACTTTTCCCCGGCCCGAGCAAAACTACCCGCGCTTACCAGCACCGCGAAGCAGATATTATCAAAATCTTAGAAAGCAACGGCTTTGTTGTTAAAAGAACAGCCATGAATAGCACTAGCTTTTATTATTCTCGCTTGCTGGAAGCTGTACGGAAATAGGTTAAAAATATCTGCAAAAAAGCTAATTTAGCGTAAACCTAGGGTGCGCACCGCGCACCTTCCCTTCCCAGAGTTACGCCAGTGAACCTCCATACTCTGCGATTGCTTCGCGGACGTTCGCAATGACAAGTACGGCAGGCACAGCGCACTTTCCCGAGCAAGGATTAGATGTTTTTCCCTCTTCCTTCTTCCTTCTTTCTTCTTCCTTCTTTCTTCTTTCTTCTTCCTTCTTCCTTCTTCCTTCTTCCTTCTTCCTTCTTCCTTCTTCCCTCTTCCTTCTTCCTTCTTCCTTCTTCCTTCTTCCTTCTTCCCAATTAAATAAATATTATGTCAACGCTAATTTTAATGCGCATTTTTATAGCAGCCGCAGCCCTATTCGGAGGTTTATCCGTTGCAGGCGGTGCTTTCGCCTCTCACGCTTTGAAAAATCAATTGAGCGATCGAGCTTTAGCAATTTTTGAGACCGGCGCCCGATATCAAATGTATCATGCCCTGGCACTATTACTCGTTGCTTTACTCTTGAGCCGCGCCCAAGAGTCTCAAACCTTTTTTGCAGTGGCTGGATGGGCTTTTATTGCCGGCACAATCGTCTTTTCAGGCAGTTTGTACGCCCTGAGTTTGACTGACATCAAATGGCTGGGTGCAATTACGCCACTGGGCGGAGTTGCTTTTCTTATCGGTTGGGGATGTTTGGCAGTCGCAGCTTTTAGTTTTAAATAGGCAACTGGTAAATTTTGAAGCAATTACCAATTCCCAATTTCCAATTACCTAATTTTCAAACACATCACTCGAAAACATCTCAGTCACAGTACGCAAGTAAGGTAAAAATACCGTTAAATCTTCAGCAGGAAGCCGATCGCATATTTCCCAAAACAAAATCAGCAGCATATCCTGCACTAACTCCCAACTTACATGAAGTTTGGGATACAACATCACGCAAATTGGAAACAATTCTTGCTGTACCGGGCGAATGCTACCTTCCAAAACGCACCAGCACAAATAGCTTTGAAAAATCTCGACATCCCGGATACCAGATTTTTTTACCTCCAGATCGCTCAAATAACCGCTGCTGCTGCAGTATCCTTGATGCTGGGAACTAGCCCGATCGTACACTGCACTAGCAATCTGAGTCGTGTGCTGCAACAAATGCTGAACGGCTAATAGGGCTCTTGAATTCGGGGGCTGATTCGCCGCAGCCTGGTTAATCTCTCCGTAGGGAATGTGCAGGTAGTCCTCTATAACTTTTAAGTATGGTGTAAATTCCGAGCGCTCTGACTCCGAAAGACATCCTAACAAGATTTTGCTAGTGTATTGAAACTCCACCGTCACAAATCCCAGCACTAACGGATCGGTCTCTGAGTATTTCCGCCTCACTTGGATAATATCTTTTCCCACCAGCACTGACAAGCGGAAAACAGGTTCTCTATCGGCGTAAGCGTCTATTGCTTTCCGATATAAAGTGCTAGTGTCGGCAGCAATTTCTAAAGGATTAATTAAGCTTCGATCGATCGCGTGTCGCTCTATTTGTTCCCCTAAAACAGCTTCTACTCTACTCCAAGCTATCTCGCTGGCTAATTTCAGGGTGTGTTTCAATTTGTCAACTATTTTGGCTCGATTTCCCTCAAAATTAGTCAACTTTGGGCTTTGGGGAATTTGTCGCGGGGCTTGGTTTTCTCGTGCCACCACTGTACTGTAATATTTTTTTGCCCAGCTAACTGCGAAGGAAGAAACGCTGACACTTTTAGCCTCTGGGAGTTTGTGAGTGTCCGAGTCGGTAATACCCTGTGACGCAAGACTGTCGCCCTGTTGAATTTCGTCTGCTGCTGGTAAAGACTTTGAAGATACTTGTGAAATACCCGTCATGAGAAACCTCGTTTTTTTAGAAAGTCGCACTCGATCAGTTCTCCTAATTTTTAATGTTGTTAACTACAATTTTCTGCATTTGTACGCTGACAGTCATCCGCCCTTGTGCTTAAAACTAAAGGCAATTTTGCTCCACTGCCTGCATCTTTTATAAGATATACGTTAATAACATTATTTATTGTGCTTGAGAACACAGTCCTCTTGTGAGTTGCCACCCTATTTTTTTTTACAGTAAAACCCACAGGAAATAAATTTAATCTGTCTTACAAGTTCAGACTTAAAGTCAATTGTATCTCAATAAAACTGAGCTTTGAAATATTTTATCTTTGTTTTAAAGCGGTTTTGTCGATCGCCCTAATTTCTCAAATAACCTATGCTAAAGCACCAGCGAGCGGTGATTTAGCATAGGTTATTTTCCTAGCTAAATGAAAAATTTATTTTTAGCCTTGCGGTTGTTAGGAAACCGTCACAACTAAAACAAGCTGCTTTTATAAATAAATAATTAAATTTAAGATTACAATAAAATTGATGTGCGTTTCGTTAATGCCATTGCCATCGCGGTTTTTTAGCTTTTTTTTAGCTTTTCCAATCGCCCGCAACTGATAGCCGTTTATTGAAGCGTTTATTCGATCGCCAAACCACCTTTCAAAACCGGAATTTAGATAGGCTTGCCAGATCACTCTTCAATATTATCAACTCCGGCTGGTTCGAGTCCTCATCCTAAAGAGAGAGCTTGCCCCCATAGCCATAAGATGGGGTTAATTGGGCCCCACGGGCGATCGCTACTCAAAAACAGCACGGCCACGAGCTCTTTAAGGCTATGCCTTCGGGTAGGATTAGTAGGACGAGAGGAAGTGGATAAAATGAGCGCTAGCAGCAATTCAACAGAAATTAAGTTCGGAACCGATGGGTGGCGAGGACTGATTGCCCATGACTTTACTTTTGCCAACGTGCGAAAAGTCACCCGGGCGATCGCGAGTTACCTAGAAACCGCTTACACCAAAGACCGCCCAGTTTTAGTCTCCTACGATACCCGCTTTCTGGCAGACGAGTTCGCCCGCACCGCGGCAGAAGTATTGGCAGATTTGGGATGGACGGTGAAAGTGGTCGATCGAGATTGCCCCACACCAGTCATTGCTTACAGCGCCAAGCATCTAAACTCCGCAGGAGCCCTGATGTTCACGGCTTCGCACAATCCCGCACCTTACTGCGGCATCAAATACATCCCCGACTACGCGGGCCCGGCAACCCCGGAAATTACTGATACAATTGTGGCCAATATTGCTGGTGCTTCTGATGCCCCAGCCAAAGGCAGCCACAACGATAAAATCTCCAGTTTTGACCCGAAACCCGAATATCTCAAGTTTCTTTATACTTTGATAGATGTGGAGCGGATTCGCTCTGCTAAGTTGAAGGTGAAGTACGACGCTCTCTACTCGACTTCTCGCGGCTATCTCGACGGCGTTTTGGAACACTGCGGCTGCGATGTCGAAAGTTTTCACACCTACCGCGACGTGCTGTTTGGCGGCGGAATGCCCGAGCCCAAGGGGGAACAGTTAGTCGAGTTGGTGGAAGCTGTTAAGAAGGATTCGGCGGATTTGGGTTTGGCTACGGATGGCGACAGCGATCGTTTTGGTATTGTTGACGAGTTGGGAAATGTCTTGACTCCAAATACCGTGCTGTTGCTGCTGGCGCGTCACTTAGTTAAGAATAAAGGCTTGACTGGGGCGATCGTCCGTACCGTCGCAACTACCCACTTGCTAGACAATTTGGCCGCCAAGTACGGTTTAACAATCTACGAAACCGCAGTCGGCTTTAAATACATCGGCGAAAAAATGCGGGAAACAGCGGTGCTCATCGGTGGCGAAGAATCTGGCGGTTTGAGCGTTTTGGGTCACATCCCCGAAAAAGACGGGATTTTGGCTGATATGCTAGTTGCCGAGGCGATCGCCTATGAAGGCAAACCGCTTTCTCAGCTAGTCGAAGAAGCCATTAAAGAAGCCGACGGCCCCCTGTACAACAAACGTTTGGACTTGCACCTAGATGAAGCCCACAAAGCAGCCGTTTTGGAATCTTTTACCAAGAATCCCCCCACAGAAGTAGCAGGTATTGGCGTTAAGGAAATCGGCCGCAAAGACGGGATTAAACTTTATCTGGAAGACGGCGGCTGGGTACTGCTGCGCCCTTCTGGAACTGAACCCCTGATGCGCGTTTACATGGAAACAAATTCTGTGGAAAAAGAAACCCAAGTTGCCCAATACATGGAAAAGGTAATTTCCCAGCTAGAACCTGTTTAAATTTCTACCTATTCCAACCCGGGGTTTTTCTCCTACCGCTTGAGATTGTAAGGTGCGCAATGCGCACCTTACATATTTTTTATAAATCTTATAAAGCCTCTGAACATTCATCATCAATACTGCTGGGCAAGTTATATATTTGCAATACACTTGGATTTGTTTAAGTTTGATCTGTGTAAATTTATTTATGTTTGTTTGACTTTTAGTTGATAAAAACCACTCAATTTTTTCCGCCTTTACTTGACTTTTTCCTAATCTTATTGTATGCTCTTCTATAGTGGGCTGTTTGCAAAACTAAAATTTTTACACACATGTAGATTATAAAACAAGTATATAAGTTAAATTATTAGCCTGTAAACCCGTTTATGAAAACAATTCCTCTGCTCGCCATTAGTTTTTTAGTAGCAATTTTAGCAAGCGCGATCGGCATTATCTCAGTGCAGAACGCCGCCCCAGTATCCTTAAACTTTATCTTTTTTAAATCGATACAAATGCCCGTAGGAATAGTATTGGCAATCAGCATGAGTGCAGGACTGATCGGAGGTGCGCTACTGCAACCGCTGTGGAACCTTTCAGATTCCCAAAACTTGCGTCCTAAATTTCAGGCAAATCCAGAAGAATCCGACACAGTACAATATTAAGTAGATTTTATCCCTTCGAGGGAATACACCTGACCGTCAATCAGCAAGCGAGTAATTCCCTTAGCTAGCAAATAAGGCGCCGCTTTTTGCAGCATACTGCTGTCAGGAATCTTGAAAACCCTTTGATTGCGAGTAGCAAATCGGCGGGCCACTCGGTGATTGTCAAACACTGCCAGGGTTTTCTCGCGAATTTCCGCCGCCGGAATTTGACCCAGTTCGCCAAAAGCTTTTAGAGGTCTGGTGATTAACTCCGCTGCCCGATCGACCACTAAATAACAAATTTTGGGAAGAGATGCTTCGCTTAAAGGCAAAACTTGAATCAGCCCTGTAGCCCGAAGCTCGATCGACTCCCCCGACGATCTTGAACCCAGCAGACTGCCTTCAAACAGAGAGTCTTCATCATCTAAATCTTCGTCGAAGTCATCATCTAAATCATCTTCATCCTCCTCCTCATCCTCCTCCTCATCTTCCTCAAAATCGCTAAAATCTTCACCTGCCAGCAGCCCTTCTGCTGGCAGCATTGCCTTTAATTCACCAGTCACAACAGCGCGGTGGCTACGATCGGCAAGATTGACTGCCTGGGCATCTGGCAAATCAGAAACATCCAAATCAGACTCTACAGTTCCTCGAACTTCGAGTTCTGCAACTGGTTCAGGGACCGATCCCGAACGCTTTCGGATCGTCGGTCTCGAATTTGAGGCTGACTGCGGGACTGGGACTGACTCCGACAGGGGGACACCTACAGGATCGGTTTCGCGATCGGCCGACGACTCAGCAGTCGCCTCTGTCGGTTCAGAAACATTTGTGCGATCGGACAAACGCTTTTGTTTTTGCTGAACGAGAAATTCGTATTCCGGCTCCGACAAAGCCCCCTGAATGATGCGCCTCACAGTCGAACTGCTCACTCCGTAGCGCTTTGCCAGAGTGATAGTATTCTCGTTTGACTGTCGGTACAGCCTGATGAGTTCCCGTTTGTCTGAATCGGAGAGTTTTGTAGGCGTCATGCCAAGTTTTCCAGCAAAAAGACGTGAAAAGACGCAGGCTAGCAGTCAGCGAACTGTGATTTTTCATCTTCGATTTCAAGATCGGAGATGCCGACAAGGGCAAAAAAGCTTTCGCGTCTCCATCGCTTGCCAAAGCAACTCGAATCTCAAATCGCTACGCTGCGCGACGACTGCGCCTGTTCTGGCGAGAACGGGTTGAGATGTCATGTTCCAAGATAGCTCCAATCCCGAACAGGATGCCGCTGAAAACAAAAAAGACTTCCAGCAAACTGCCACTTTGATAAGCACCCTCAGCCTGAGTATCGCGCCATTTAAAGTACATATCTGCGATGTAAAGCGAAAAAGTTGCAGCCGCAATCATCCTCCAAGATTGGGAAAAACGTCCTCCCCAAAACGCCAGCAGCAGTGCAGTAGCAATAATCAGCAGAAAAACGTCCCCGACGATGTAAAACAAATTGATTGCATTTTTGTGAGGCGACAGTTGCTTGTCAAGTGCCATCACCCATGCCGGAGCTTTGGTTTCTGCTGCTGCTTCTTCTTCTTCTGCGGGTGCTGATTCAGCATCAGTCGCTGCTGCTCCTTTTGCTTGTAACTTGGACGAATTGTCCAAAGCAGGCGCTCTTCCTGTGGCAGCGGTTGCTGGTGCAGATTCTGTCGCTACTTCCTGAGTGGCTGGGGGAGCCATTCCTAGCTGTGCCCTCCAAGAGTCAGGTGCAGCAACCCAGATAGCTACAGCAATCCCGAAGGCTGCAATTCCCGCTAACAAACCCCACTGCCAAATTTCTAGATTCAGGCGCTTGGAAGTCACAGCTAGAACCATGCCCCCGATCAGTACCACATAGCTGCCCAGATAAAACGCATCTGCTGGAGACACGTCCGGGTCTAACTCGAAATAGAGTTCCCAAATCCCGAACAGCACGTTGGCTATGAAATAGAACAGCATCCCCAGACCAATGCCCAGCCAGACGTTGCGCCCGCTGACCATGTGCGGGCTTTGCCAGTTTCTAAAACAGACTAAAGTAGCTCCTAAGAATGCTCCGCATTCAAAAATATAAGTGCCGATCGAGTACCAAAGAGGTAAACCCTCTTCTGCTGAGAAGGGGACGCTGAACAGCAAAAAGAACAGCAGCGCCATTACAGCCCAGACAATGCCCGCAATTACTAGGGTCTGAGCTGACAGTAAAGATGAAGATGTAGATGACTTTTCTGAAGTGCTACTCATAGGGATTCCACGAGACATAACTAGCGGTTGAACGCACCCCATCTCAATCTTTGATTGTAGATGAGGATTCTTTCGCAACAGAACCTTTGTCTGACGCTCCCGGAAAAACTGGCGTCTTCAGCGTGTCCTTGGGACTTTTGCCCTCCTACACTCTAGAAAGACTAAGCAAGAATAATATCTATTTACTAATTCAAGGAATTAGTCGTTAGTCGATCTTTTGCCCGGAAATAAATGATAGAAATACGGTATATGTCTCAACCATTAAGGCTTTTACAGTACCAAATCTATCTCAGAAATTATACCCTCAAATGTTGCTGTATCTGTTTTTTTACTTCCGCACTCCCCGACTCCTATCAATGATTATGGGTGGGGAAGTGCGAGCGATCGAAATTTAGTTAAATTGCCAGACATTAACTGGCTTCCAAAACGACTCAACAATTTGGTTGCTTAATACACGTTGGTAATCCAACCTGTATATCGCGTACCCCCTACAGTGCAATTATCTGGGCCCAATTGTCTGAGCAATTGTCAAAGATCTTCTATGCTGCGATCCACAACTTGTTGAGGGCTGATTGTTTCAGCCAATCTATAAACTGAGTGCGATCCGCTGCTGGCATATCTTGCAGCACATCGCTCACTCCCTCAGCGAAGCCCGTATCGCCAAAGTATGATTTACCCAAACGGTGGAGTTCTTGCAATAAGGTCTTGAGATGCTGCTCTTGCCAAGGGGGCGCCTTGTGATTTTGCAATGGACTAACGGTTAGCCAATTTTTTATCGCATCAGCGGAGTCTGCCTGGGGGAAGTTTCCCTGCTGAAATACCTTGGCGATATCTTTCTGAAACGATGCGGCTTGCCTTGCACCTAAGAGGTCTTCTACATCGAAGTAAACAGCTTGGAGGAGCAGCAGACAACCTTGCGCGAACAGCGGTGCTTTGGCTGCTGCTTCATTACCTGCCGGTTCTTCACCCGCAAGCTGATCTAAACGGACTTTTCCCCAGACGCTATATCGATCCGGCTCTTCTAGCAGAACACAGGCTTTGCCTCGGTTGTCGGTTAAGTCCCGCCACAAGGCTCTGGCGTCTTCTGCTTGCTTGCCGTTGAAGGCGCTGATTAGGCGAAAAGTCTGCCCCTGATAATTGAGAATGGGAATTTGTTGATCCCGTTTTGGGTGTTGAAAATTGGTTATTTCAACATCCTGCCGTTTCAGAATAAACATGACACTGCGATTTGACTCCTGTCATGGCCGAGGTGCTGTGCTTTTGACACTCCCCATGCCTAAAGGCGAGGGGATTCTTGATTCCGCGAGTCCACTTAAATTAGCAGGATTGCTCCCGATCACCCAGAGATGGTGCTCTCCTCAAGCGTTCCGATACTTTTTTGCTAACCAATGCTAACAAGTATCTAAGCTGAGATTGTCTCTCAGCCTTGGGGTATCAATCAATGCACGAATGAAAATCGCCCGCCCACAATTTACAACTGCTGTACTGGCAACGCTTGATTTTCGCGCTCGTGCCGAGCGGTCGATTGACTCTTTTGCTTTAATGCCGTACAGGAAGCTTATATACAGGCTCCATAGCATCAAGGATTTTCACCTGAGTCTTTCAATCCTAGTTCTACCACATTTTTATCAAATATCAAGTCGAGCACAATGTTAGGAAACATAACTAAATATCAGCAAATTAGTCATTATGGCTCAACTCATGCCTAAAATCAGGGGACGATCTCTGGTTTTTCGGTAATGCGGTCAGCGTTTTAGGCTTTACCACTATCGGATGTTAACATAACAGATCTACATCTCCGAAAAAGCACCTGTGACTCTTATCATGTCTGAACCCCGTCTTATTTTCTGGAGATATCCGATCGACAAAATATTTGGGTTTTAACTCGACCTCTAAATACCTGAGAGTAGTTCACGCCGTACCTAGTTTTGATTCTAAATTTACAATTGTGCAGTTTGCAGGTGAGCCGCTCCAGCTTTTGTCAGATACACTCTTGGACGCACAAGCACTCTCATCACCTTGGTTTTTTTCCCGATCCCTCGCGCTCCACCCCGTATTTTCGTACATCAAACCGGTTTATGCGTAAGTCATAACATTATTTACTTGCTCGATCGCACACTGCACCGATACAATAATCTTGTTAGCAATTTTTGAGTTGGGTGCGTAACTCAGTTGGATAGAGTAGCTGCCTTCTAAGCAGCGAGCCGCAGGTTCAAGTCCTGCCGTACCCGTTACACAAACTTAATGATATCAAGGGTTTCAGCACTTTTTTTCCGAAAAGGAGAGAGCGGTTGAAATCTTATTTGTTTCGGATTTGTTTCGGCTTCGAGCATCCCAAACAAATCCTTGAAAAAGCCCCGCCTGCCAAACCCGGGCTCATCTTCCCGCTTGCGGGCGATAGACACTGCTACCCTTCTGAGTATATGTTTGCCATAGCCGATGTGGTATCATAACAAGTCTATTGTGTCAATAGCCTAGAGCCTGCGATGTTCAAACAGCACCAGCAGCAGGTTGTAGGCCGATTAGCCCTCAGGGGTTATCCTTAGTAATCAGGCTAGTTTCCGACAGGTTTGGATATGTTCCCAACAACTCTATTTCATATTCCCCAAAATTTAATGCTATTACTCGACCGCAGCGCGATCGACCGATTAGAGCCCCTATTCGCGCAAGCAGCCGGAATGCCTATAGTTGCATCGGAAAATACGGCAACAATTGCGCTCGTATTGGTTGCTCTGGGAATTCTGGGTTGGGGATTTTATCGCGCCAGACCTTTTGGCAAACTGGGAATTTTGGCTTGGTTGCAGTCAGTTGCGCTGATGAGTCCCTGGTTGCTGTTCTTTGGTTTATTCGCCGCCGGGATTTACCTCAATCTAGTTGCGGTATTGTTGCTGCTGGTGGCATCCACGGGATTGTACATTTATCTGGGCCGGCAATTGCGTAAGGCTGCATCCGATGCAGTGCTGCGATCGCCCCCCGATACTGCTGAGGTAAAGTCGCAAAGCGATGCTTTCTCGGCCCCTGAGTCGCAGCGACCACCAGGCCCAGAAACCATTAAGATCGTCACCTCGTCACCTGCGAATAATGAATCAGAAATAATTCCCGTTCCAGTTGAAGACCTCAAGGCAATTAAAGGCATCTTTGGAATTGATACTTTCTTTGCCACAGACACGATTCCCTATCAAGATGGGGTAATCTTGAAAGGCAATCTCCGGGGAGATCCAGAACAAGTACACTCACGTTTGACGGCAAGTTTGGAAGAAAGATTAAACGATCGCTACCGCCTATTTTTAGTAGAAAATCAGGACGACAAGCCAGTAGTTATTATCTTGCCCAGCACCAACGACCCGCAGCCAACTACCGTATCTCAAAAAATTCTAGCAGTCGTGCTGCTGCTGGCAACAATTGCTACTAGCTTAGAGACCGGCGGTTTGCTGCTAGGTTTCGATTTCTTTAACTCGCCGACTAGATATCTAGAAGTTCTGCCAATTGCAGCGGGAATTTGGGCGGTTTTAGGCTCTGGCGAAATCGCTCGCCGAGTGCTGGCAAATCGGTACAAAGTTGGCTTGAGTTGGCCGTTTTTTATACCAACTTTGCAGATAGGTTGTTTTGGAGCGATCGACCGTTTTGAGTCGCTGCTGCCCAACCGTAAAGTTTTGTTTGACATCGCTTTTGCCGGGTCAGCCGCTGGGGGAATAGTTTCTCTGCTAATGCTGGTAACTGGTTTGCTGCTGTCTCACCCCGGCAGTTTGTTTCAAATTCCCGCAGAATTTTTCAAGGGATCGGTTTTGGTGGGAACTTTGGCAAAAGTGGTTTTGGGTTCGGCCTTGCAGCAGCAGATTGTTGACGTTCACCCGCTGGTAGTTATCGGTTGGTTGGGCTTGGTAATAACAGCGATTAATTTGATGCCGGCGGGACAGTTGGACGGGGGTAGAATCGTGCAAGCCATCTACGGTCGGAAAATAGCAAGTCGCGCTACTTTGGCGACGTTTGTGGTGCTGGCGATCGCTTCTTTAGTTAATCCTTTGGCTCTGTATTGGGCGATCGTGATTCTGATTTTACAGCGGAATCTGGAGCGGCCGAGCCTCAACGAGCTAACTGAGCCTGACGACGCTCGCGCGGCTTTGGGTTTGCTAGCTTTGTTCTTGATGATTGCTGCGCTGTTGCCGTTGACTCCGGCTTTGGCGGGCCGTCTGGGAATCGGGAACTAACAGTAGCCGCGCGTCTTTGGTAATAGGCTCTTGGGTTGCGGTAAATTAGTGGAATATAGGGATTGAGCGATCGAACTGGGGAAATTCGGGCGATCGGGTTCATAACTACTAATTTCCAATTAAGATCCCCGCCCCGGGCAATTTATCTATTACCAAAAGTTGATTTTTTTATAACCCAAAAGTTGTTTAAACTTGATAGATCGAGTTTAAATAACTTATCTGAGCCTATAGGATAAAGTCATGGCTAATCAACTTCCTCCTGTATTGGTAACTTTTGATGCAGATGTTTTAATGGCTGGCAGAACTCAAGTTTGGCAAGAATATGCCAAGGTGGGAACTTGCTATATCCCGGAAGTAGTGTACGACGAAATAGATCGTTTGACAGGGCAAGCGGTGGAAAAAGCTCAAGAGCAAGTAGCTAGAGAGTTTATGCGCTTTTTTGCCGACAGCGGCTGGATTGCAACTGACGCTCAGGAAACACACCGAGCTCTGGAACCTTCGATCAAAAATCAAAGCAAGCCAGCAATGCTTGTGGTAGCGACGGCTCAGTGCGTTTACGGTTTGGCTCAGGAACACCCCGACACTTTGGTGATTTTTGTGTCCAACAGCCAGCCTCTGCTGAAGCGGCTGGCTTCTGTGGGGGCTGCGAATCTCTGCGGGATTACCGGGGCGATGCTGTTAAATTGGGCCAGGAAAGGGGAACGCCCGCCGGCGGCGACTCAGCAATTGCAAAGTTTGATGCGCAGCCTCGCCGATCGCAAATCGACTCAGCGCTCTAACAGCAGAATTCAGGAGGCTGCGGTAGGCCAAACGGGGGCTTCTGCTAGCAACTTAACGGGGACGCGTGGCGCTTCTGAATTGAAGTCGTCCAGCAGTTTTAGTAAAACTCATAAAACGGGTTTGACTGAGATGCGCAGTGCGAGTGCCCGCCCCAAAACCCCGTCCCGCAGTCGCGAGGAGTCCAGAGATTACGAGCCGGCTGTATATCGGCTGAAACATATTACACCTCCGCCAAAAAGGAACAGCGGTTTCCTGTCTAGTGCGTTCAATTTTTTGGGAGCGTTATTTTTCTTGACGGTAGCGGTGGGTATTTTGTGGCGAGTGTTCGATGTTAAGGGTTTTAGAAAGACTTTTGTGCCGGCTCTACCGCAGCCTGTGCAACAATTTGTTAAGTCGATCGACCCTAAATAATCTGGTTTTCTGAAAATTCTACCTTCAGATCCGGCTGACTTCTGCCTTTGGAAACTGGGATAGCACGCGAGGCTAACAAATTGGTTCGCTCCCCTAAATATAGCGTTAAGCTGCTCGTGGCGCACCCTACGATTAGAGTTGCTGCCCTTAGTCCGCTGGGAATTTTCAACGGCTACTATCAGAAGAGAAGATGAACGCTTTACTTTACCGCTCCAAAAATCCCTCGTCATGCTGAACCGGAACCAAATAATTAGTGGATTAGCACTGGCTTTTGCGGGTTTTGCTTATGCTTTAGTATTTTTTGTTCTTCTTCCCTTCAGACAGTACGATTATGCAGCACCACTTGGGGCAATAGTAATGGCGATCGCCCTTACTCTAGCAATGAATTGGCTACTATCTGCATCGTTGCTAACTGGCTGGAGTTGGGTGGCTGCATTATTTGGTTTTCAGGTAGCCCTCATATTTTTTGATAGCGTGTTTCTGGAAGAGGGGCTGTACCTGCCAAATTTGTTGTTTTTTGGAACTATGAGCGTAGGATATGCGAGCGTTTATACCAGTTTTTCACAACAAAAAACACTGGTAATTGTGGGTTTATGTACAGTATTTTTTCTAGCTTCAATGTACTTATCTTTGATGGGCAGCTATGTGCTCAAAGGCAAAAATCCGTTTCAGGGTTCTTCTACCCAGATGCTTCCGCTGTTGAATCAAAGGGTAGAAATTCTCACCGACAATCCCAAACAATTGTATTTGAATGGCAAAACTGGCAAACTCACGCATATTGACCGTTATGAAGTGACAGTGAAACTAGAGCCTGGACGAGATGAGATATTGATGTGGCCCTATGTCTATGTTTGGTGGCAGGATATCAAAGCTGCTAACTAACAGAAATCTCAGTAATTTACATCAGCAATGCCCTAGTGAAACAGGCGGATTTAAATAATCTCAGATCCATAAAGCTAAATAAATTTCTCTCTTTCTCTTATATTTTCGCTGTATCTTCTCTGTGCATCAAGAGCGTCAATATCGGTTCATTTACTCTTTAAAGCTGGTTCATTTCCCTCTACAGGTCGCACAATTGCGGGTTTATTGGTAGATGTTGCCTGAAAAAGTGCCTTGAGTGCCAAATTAAGATTTTCTGCCATGACGATGCGGTTTTCGTATACAGCAATAACTCTGACTAAAGTTGGCAAACTATTGCGCTCGGCTTCTAAGTAAAGAGGTTCCACATACAGTAAAGATTGTTCAATCGGAATTACTAATAAGTTTCCTTGATTTGCTTTGGAACCCTGGCGATTCCAGAGAGATATTTGTTCGGAAATAACCGGATCTTGGTTAATTAAAGCTTCTATTTGTTCCGGGCCGTAAACTAATCGCTGCTTGGGAAACAGATACAGCAGCAATTTTCCGTAATCGCTACCATCCGATCGCCCTGCAATCCAAGCAATTAAATTGTTGCGGCTTACTGGTGTAAATGGGAGCAGCAAAATAAATTCTTCTGCTGTTTCCGTTGGGAGTTTCGTAATTAAATAATACGGTTCTACGGGCTGCTGTTCGCTGCCATAAATTTCGTTGGGAACTCGCCACAAATCCTCCCGATTGTAAAATACTTGCGGGTCTTCCATATGATAAGTTAGCAAGCGTTCGGATTGAATGCTCAACAAATCTACTGGATATCTGATATGTTTGCGGAGAGCCGGAGGCATTTTGTCAAGGGGCTTGAAGAGTCCGGGAAAGATAGCAATCCAACTGTTAATAATGGGGTCGGAGGGATAGGCAACGTAGAAGTCAACAGACCCGTTGTAGGCATCAATCACTACTTTAACGGAGTTGCGGATGTAGTTAAACTCATGATTGCCAGGGTCAGAATACGGATAGCGATCGCTTGCTGTATAGGCATCGATAATCCAGTAAAGATAGTTGGGAGATTTATCGGTGACCGAGGGTGAAGCCTTAATCTCGTTGCCATTTTCATCCTTTTCTTTTTCTATATCATCTTTGCTAAGATTGGCGTCTGCTACTACTAAATACGGGTCGGAATCGTAGCGCAAAAAAGGAGCAATTGCCCGGACTCTTTTGTTAATATTTCGGCGGTACAGCAATTTAGTTTCTGGCGTAAAATTGCGGGTCAGCGCCATTTGCCAATTTTTGAGATAATTAGCAAACAGCCAGCGCCGCCACATAGAACCGATCGCAATTCCGCCCCTACCGCTGTAAGTATTGTAAACATTGTCTTCGCCGCTGGGATAGTCGAATTCTTTGACTTTTGTGGCTGTCATCGCGTTTGCATCGGTTACTTCGCCGTAGTAAATTCGCGGGTAGCCGATCGGAATACTGGCCCGAATTCGATCGCTCGTTATTTCCAAAGCAGTCTCTCCTTTCTGGGCTGCAACTCCAATATCTTTGACCAAATAATCGGGTAAACCGCCGACACCGACTGTATTTACGGGAGAAAGAGTAAAGCCGTAACCGTGAGTGTAAACCAGGTGTTCGTTCACCCAAGTTTGAGCTTCGGGGGCAACTGATGTGTAATCTAATTCCCGCGCTGCCAGAAGCACTTGTTGGCTTTCCGCATCTCCATTTTTTGTTTTTTCATTTTTGATTGTGTAGCGATCGATATCGGCATCAGGGAATGTATAATAGGGTCTGATTTGCTGTAACTGTCGGTTGGTTTGCAGCAGCGGTAGTTTGTCCCACAGCCGGATGTTGCTAATAGTAAGTTTATTTTTTTCTAAGTCGGAATAAGTAAGTTTCCCGACGGGATCGAAAGTTTTTATTTCTATATTGTTGAGGTCAAAGGCTTCTTGAGTAAAGGCAATGCTGTGCTGGATGTACGGCTGTTCTCGTGCTAGTTCGTTGGGTTTAACTAGGAGTTGCTGCACAATTGTTGGCAGCAGCCAACTTCCCAAAAAACTTAAACTTAGCCATGCTAAAATAATCTTTTTTATGAGTTCATTGTTAATTTTGAGTTGGCAAACCTGGCACAGCATCAAAAGTGCGATCGCCCCCGCCAAAATACTCAAAAATTCATAACAGGGCAGCCGCACCGTCACGTCAGCATAATTTGCCCCGTAAGTAACGTCTCCCCGCGAATACAGCAATGCGTAGCGCCCCAGCCAGTAGCGGAATGCGGCGGCTAGCATTAAAGCTGCACCCAACCCGTACAAGTGCCGCTGCTGCGATCGAGAAAACCCCAAAAATATCCCTTGAATCAGGCTATTTCTCGACAGCAAATATGTTAAAGCACAAGATACTAAACCGTACAAAAATACAACTGTCAGCCAGAATCCTAGCAACTCTAAGATTGGCAAAATAAATACATAAAAGCTAATATTTTGATTAAAAAGAGGGTCGGTTGTGTTAAAATTAGTAGGGTGGAAATATTGCAAAACGTTTGTCCAGCGACTGGCGGCAATAAGCCCGATCGCCAAACTGAGAACAAGGGCGATCGCCCGCAGGCAAAAATCAGGCTTAATTGCTACAGCTAACATTGTCCCCAGCAGCAAGCCCAACTCCCACCAGCGAGAAAATAGCTGCACCCCTATTTGCTGGATTGACTGTATTCCCAATTGCACCGACGGTGCAGGCAACTTGTCAGCTATACCGAAATAGGTGAGGCTGTTTGCAGCTAACAGCCCGCAGTGAATTACTGTCAAAGTTGCGATCGAACTCAATCCGAATACCGCCAACAGCAGCCAGGAAAAGGTAATTTGAGATTTAGCAACCGGTAATTCGTAATTCTTCCCCGTTTTGTTCGCCCTCAGTGAAGCGAATAGGGCGCCCGCAACCGGCGATTTCATTTTCTCTGCAGGATGTTGCAGGCGGCGGGCTAAAGCCAAATTTCCCAGCAAAAAGGCAGAAGAAACAGCAATTGCGATCGCCCCCAGCAACCCTTGAGTTTTCAGCTTTAACAGAAAAACCTGAAGATATCCAACTTCCTGAAACCACAGAATTTCTGCCGCAATGCGGGAGGCAAATTCAAAAACCAGCCATAGCCCCGCAATCAGTAGGATTATTTGATAAATTCGCCTATTAGTCATTAGTTATTAGTCATTAGTTATTAGTCATTAGTTATTGGTTGAATGATAACTGATATCAGGTTCGAGCAATTTACCCTCCCGAATGATGCTTTTGCCGCAGCAAGGCTTGGAGGCATTTTTATTCATGGTAATTGACCGGACATAATATGACTTCTGCTTTCCAGTCAACGGCTAACTGCTTTCCAGTCAACTGACTAATGACTAATGACCGATGACTAATGACAAACTAGCTGTACTGCTGATTGACATCCACATCCAAATTAAACAGTGTTTGCAAAGTTTGCATCGCTTGCCGCCGCGCCTCAATATCCTGCTGAGCGCGCAACTGTACCATCGGATCGTGCAAAATCTTATTCACAATCCCCCTTGTTAAAGATTCAATCACATCTTGATGTTTCTCCGAAAATTCCGAACCAAGACGCGATAAAGCTTTTTCTAACTCTTGTTCCCGAATCAATTCTATCTTATCCCGCAAACAGCTAATAGTAGGAACAGTTTCCAGACTGCGCCACCAGAGATCGAAAGCCTCTACTTCCTGTTCCAGCAAGCCCTGAGCTTCCATTGCCATTTTGCGGCGGGTTTCGTGATTTTGAGCTACCACTGCTTTCAAGTCGTCCACATTAAACGATCGCACATTAGCGAGTTCGTTCGCATCCGAGTCAACGTTGCGCGGCACAGAAATATCCACCAACATCAAAGGGCGATTTGGGTCTAAAGCAGCTTCCAATTTAGCTTTATTTAACAGGGGATCGGTAGCTGCCGTACTGGTGAAAACCAAGTCGGAACCGGCAATTACCTGCATCATTTCTGAGAGCTGATACAGGTGCAATTCAGCATCTTTAAACTGGCCGGCCAACTCCAGGGCGCCCCGCACAGAGCGGTTGACGATCGAAATATGGCTAGCTCCTTTTGAGAGCAAATGCTGCACCAAAAGCCGCGACATTTTGCCAGCACCGATTATCGCAATTTTGCTGCTTCCTAAATGCTGACCCTTCATTTGAGCCAATTCTGCCGCCGCCGAACTGATCGAAACTGCACCGGTACCGATGCTAGTTTCCGTGCGAACTCGCTTCCCTGCTGTGAGAGCTTGCTTGAACAAGCGCTCTAAAATTCTGCCTACACCTTTGTACTGCTGGGCGAGTTTGTGAGTTTGTTTCACCTGAGCCAAAATTTGTCCTTCTCCGAGCACCAAACTGTCGAGGCCAGAAGCCACTCGCATCAAGTGCATCACCGCATCTTCGTGCAGCAAAATAAACAGGTGAGGGCGCAAAGACGGCAAAGGAACTTTACTGCATTCCGAAAGGAACTGAATAACCTCTCGCACACCAGGCTCCGACTCGCTGGTAACGATATAAATTTCTAAGCGGTTGCAAGTGCTGAGGATGGCAACCTCTTGAATGTGCGGGTAGCCGCGCAATTGGGCGATCGCCGCTTCAACTTTCTGTTCTGGAATGCTCAGTTTTTCGCGAACTTCAACCGGCGCTGTTTTGTGGCTGAGACCTACGACTGCAATATTCATATCTGTGATTTGTCACTATTTCTTTCTTAGTTGTTAACAGTCACCTGCTATTAGTTCTTAGTTTATCGCTAATTGCTGATCATCGGTGACTGTTAACAGTTAACTGTTAATTGTTAACATTTAACTGTTAACAACTAACTAATCACTAATTCAATTGCAAAGATTTCGGCTGGTCAAACATATGGATTGTATCCACAAACCGAGCTGTTTTCGACTGAGAAGAAATTACCAAACTTTCAGTGCGAGCGCCGCCGCCAAAGAAGCGAACTCCATCCATCAGCGTTCCGGGGGTAATCCCGCAAGCTGCAAACAGAACTGTTTCTCCAGATGCCAGCTCTTCAGCATTGTAAATCTTGTCTGGGTCTGTGATGCCCATCTCTTTCAGGCGGGCAATATTGCTTTCTTTGCTTTCACCGATCAAACCAGTTTTGACAACAGCCGGATCGTAAATTAACTGCCCTTGGAAGTGACCGCCCAAGCAGCGCATTGCTGCTGCGGAAATCACACCTTCCGGTGCAGCGCCAATACCCATAAGTGCGTGGATGTTGGAACCAGAAAACGCGCAAGAAATCGCTGCCGAAACGTCGCCGTCGCTGATCAGCCGAACTCTTGCACCCGCTTGCCGAATTTCATTAATTAAACCTTTGTGCCGATCGCGATCCATCACGACCACCACCAAATCTTCAATACTGCGGCCGAGGCAATCAGAGATAATATGGAGGTTTTGGGTTGGCGTCTTGCGAATATCTACATGATTCCTAGCAGCCGCAGGAGCAGCCAATTTGTTCATGTAGAAATCGGGAGCAGCAAACAAACCACCTTTTTCAGATATTGCCAAAACTGCCATCGAACCGTTTTGACCGTAAGCAACTAGGTTAGTACCTTCGCAGGGGTCAACAGCGATGTCAATTTCGATCAATTCATCTATGTTGCAGATTTCTTTGGCATCTTCGCGGGTACAAATACCTACTTGTTCGCCGATGTAAAGCATGGGTGCGTCATCGCGTTCGCCTTCGCCGATCACGATGCGACCGCGCATATGAATTTTGTTCATGCGCTCCCGCATGGCTTCTACAGCCACTCTGTCGGCTTCATCTTTTTCGCCTTTGCCCATCAAGCGAGCGGAAGCGATTGCTGCCTGCTCAACTACTTCGATAATCTCTAAACCGATTACATTGTCCACGAACTAGATCCTCTCAACTTCTGATGCGTGCCTTGTGCTCTTTTGCACTCCCAGCAATCAAGTTTATCAGAGGCGGGGATCTGTGCGAGCGCAAGCAGTTGGTTAGTTTGTGTTAACTTTTGCTTCTTTGAGCCTGGGGCTGGAAAATCTGAGTCAAACAAGCTCAAGGAGCGATCGCCCCCATACTTCACTCTTGCTTGGGGGATCGCACAAAAAGCACGTCTGAGCGGGAACTCGCGGGTTTCCGGAGGTTCCGGGGGATCGATCGGCGGTTTCAGGCAACTTGTCATCCCGAGTGCCGTTAAAGGTTTTATGATTAGTTTGCGATCGCAAGATTCCTCAGGAACCCAGTTGCTGACCGGATTTATCGTTACTAAACCCAATATTTTAGTATAAACCGGGTTTTTGAGGGTAAGTCCTCATGATGATGACAAATCAAAAGGACAGCCCCAAATCGGGACGCACTAGACTTTATAAGCAGGAAGCAATAAAAAATGATGATGAAAGCCCAAGATATTATGACCACAGATGTTGTTACCATTCGCGGTTCGGCAACTGTAGCTGAAGCAGTGGCGATGATGAACGAACTGTGTTTGCGCGCGTTAATTGTGGAACGCCGCCACGAACAAGACGCCTACGGAATTGTCACGGAAACGGATATTGTTTACAAAGTAACAGCTTACGGAGTAGACCCGCAGAAAGTCCGCGTCTTCGAGATTATGACCAAACCGTGCATCACGGTGAATCCCGACTTGGGCGTGGAATACGTGGCGAGGTTGTTTGCGAATACCCGAATCCGCCGAGCTCCGGTAATTAAAGACAAACTGCTGGGCATTATTTCAGTAACGGATATCTTGACAAAAAGCGATTTTGTCGAGAAGCCGAAAAGTGTTTTATTTGAGGAAGAAATCGAACGGGCGATCGGGGATGCCAGAACTATCTGTGCCGAGAAAGGCGCTACTTCTAGAGAGTGCGCCGTAGCGTGGGATATTGTAGAGGAAATGCAGGCTGAGGCTTCTCACCAGCGATCGATGAAGCTTGAGAAAACGGCTTTTGACGAGTATTGCGAGGAAAATCCCGAGGCGGCTGAAGCGCGGATGTACGAGAGTTAATTTAGTTATTAGTCATTAGTAATTAGTTATTAGTTATCAACTCTTATTTAAGGATTGATAACTAATAGCTAACAATCGGAAATAGCTGGTTTTCGGCCAGCCTCACGAAAAATAAAAATCTTAAGTGTTTGGCTCAGTCATACAAAACACGTTGAGCTTATTCCCATCAAGATCCCGAAAATATCCCGCATAGAACCCCGGCAACACGCCTCTTGGTCCCGCAGCTCCTTCATCCTTAGCCCCAAGTTCGATCGCTTTGTTATAAACTAAGTTGACTTTTTCTGGACTGTCAACTTGAAGAGCTATCATTACTCCATTGCCAACACTTGCTGTGTTACCATCAAAGGGTTTTGTAATAGCAAGTGCTGGTCGATCGGGAGAAACGCTCCATGCGATAAATCCGCCGAATTCCATGAATCGTCGAGCGCCAATTTCAGCAAGCAAAACATCATAAAACTTGGCTGCACTTTCAATATCGTTGGTGCCGAGTGTAACGTATCCGATCATATTTTTTTCCCTGATTTTTATGATGAAGAAAAGTCTTTGAGAAAATAACCAGTGAGTTAAACTGTGGCTGATAGAACCAAAGGTACAACTCAAAAATTATCTTAGATTATAACTCACACTAGCTCGGTTTTGTCACTTCCAATGATTATAGTGAAAGCAAGTTTATTTGCCGGGTTTTACAGCAGGCGGTGCTTAATTATAGGTTTATTCTATTGGTTGAATGCACTCTGGACTGTCTCTACTTGGACTGTTGACGATCGCACTCACCGCCTTTGCTTTCATGGCTTCGGAAGCATACGGCTTTAACAGCGGTAAAACTTCCTGAGAATTTTTAACAGAAGGATCGAGCCACTGTTCCCAATCGCTGTCGGAGAGAATCACCGGCATTCGATCGTGCATCGGCTGCACTGTTTCGTTAGCAGCGGTAGTAATTATAGTGCAAGATACAATGTTTTCTGCTTCTGGAGATTCCCAATTTTCCCACAAACCGGCAAAAGCAAAAGGTTCGCCGTCTGCCTTTTGAAAATAGTAAGGCTGTTTGTTCTTTCCCTGCTGCTGCCATTCGTAGAAGCCGTCAGCGACTATCAAACACCGCCTGTGCTTGATGGCGCTGCGAAAAGCAGGTTTTTCGGCTACAGTTTCCGATCGCGCGTTAATCATGCGGCTGCCTATTTTGATGTCTTTTGCCCAACTGGGAATCAAACCCCAGCGCATAAATTGGAACTGTCGCTGGATTTTTTCTGGTTCAACTGTTACTGTGGCAACTGATTGAGTTGGGGCGATATTGTATCGAGGTTTGATATCGGGAACTGCCGACAGTTTGAAGAATTCGGCGATGATTTGACCAGAAGTAGTTAAAGTGTATCGTCCACACATAATTTATAGTTGGTATTAACGCGGTTTTTACCGATTCCGGCAGTTCGACAGTCGGGTAATCCGGCAGTCCGGCAGGGGTTGAAACCCCTGCCTCAAAGCTAAAGTCGGTTAAAACCGACTGGAAATATGATCTCAATATCTATCTATTTTAGTCCTCTTTTAGAGGACTTTAGCTATGATACAGGGGTTTTTAACCCCTGTCGGACTGTCGGACTGTCGGACTAAACCGGGCGGGCAGGACACCCCAAAATAAAATTCATTCTTTGTGGAACAGGCATCTTGCCTGTTATTGCGATTTACCGTTGGGCGGGGCGGGTTTTCGAGATTATTGGTGTTAGGCAAAGATGGTTTGTAAAACGCGCCCCTAAGAGACATTGGTAAGTTGTGGAACATTCGCAGACAACCATTCGGCGCGCAACTTTTCAATAGCTAATTCTTTAAATTTAGCTTCTACTTCAATCCAAGGAGCCTGATAATAGCAATTAGGCATTTCTGTAATTAAATCGCTGTGGCGGGGGTCGGCAAAAAATTCTCTGCCATTCGATATGTGCACTAATTGCCATTCAGGAACAGACCAAGTTGTGCGGGCTGCTGCGAGCATTTCGGGAACGCTGGGATCGTCGTAAGTTTCTAAATGTTCGTGAATGACGTGGTGGTGGGCGTCAAAAACCATTGGTACGCCGGTATCGAGACAAACTTCTAAAATTTCCGAGGAACTGTAAGCGTATTCGTCATTTTCAAAGGTTAAGCGCGATCGAATGGATTCTGGCAAGTCGCGGATGACTGATTTGAGCTGCGAAGTGCGATCGCTCTTGCCGCCGTGAATGTTCATCAGTGCCTGGGGCGATCGGGGCTGTCCCAACATATCTAAAATTAAAGCATGAGTCGCAAGAATTTTAATGCTGTTTTCAACCACAGAAAGCTTGTCGGAACTGAGGACGACAAATTGATCCGGGTGGAGTACCAAACGGATTCCCAAAGACAAAGCGCGATCGCCGGTATTCCGCAATTCCTCAGTCATGGATTGTAGCACTGCTTCCCCCAAATCTGTATCTGCAAAAGGGAACAGTGCAGAAGTCATGCGGTAGAGCTTAATCTGATTAACAGAACAGAAGTCGATCGCTTTGTCAAGTCGTTTTAAGTTGTCTGCATAAAGCTCGCGCAATACCGTTTCTTGTTCAATTTCCGAAAGCTGTAAAAGTCGCTTCCGCGTGACAGTGCGAAAGCGAACTGCATCGGATGTTGTAATGCAGACTAATCCTAATTCCGGCAATTTGTCCTTTTCCAATACTTGGTTAATCCCGCTCATTTATCAATAATTCCTAACTTGAATTTTATGTTAAATAGTTTTGTCGTAAGGACTTTAGTCCTTTGTTGTGAAGCTGTGAGGTACTGCTAAACCTGCCTAAAGAGTCCGGCAGAGATTGAAATCGCTGGCGGACTCTGGAAGTGCAAGATGTAATTAGTACAAACCTAATTTTTATCAAACCTCTAATCAACCGCGTCGCAGATAGCATATCGATGCCAATTTAATCGATATAACTATTGCTGTTCTTCGCCCGACTCAGCCTCTTCGTCGGGCCGCGCGGTGGCGACAGGATTTTCCATTGCTTCGCTATGGAACGGATAACCGGATGTTTCTTGATTTAGCGGGTCAGCGGGTTGGTCAGCAGGGGATGTAATTTGACCGTTAGTGTTGGTATTGGGTTTTGTGGAAGAGCCTTTATGGCTGGCGTGACCGCTACTCATCTTTTTTTCCTCAATTAGGTTTATGGAACAATTTCTAGCTTAGACTTAGCTGCTGCGGGCGATCGCCTATCTTAAGTCAGAGATGTTGCTTAACTGTTGAGGATGCTATAGCACTCCTCGCATCAATTGTGAAATCTTTCTCTTCTCTTCTCAACATAGCCGTCAAGAAAGTCTTTGCGGTTCGTCGTTCACAAAAAAAGCCAGTTGCGCGTTTCCCGAAAGGATAGCTATATCTCCTAATTTTCCCCATTTCCCCTTTCCAATCAACTGCGCAAACGCCCCGATCGCAGAATGCTAATAATCAACCAGAAACCCAAAAAACTCGCCGCCCCAAACAAACCAGTGCTCAGAAAAGATAGCTGAGCAGTTTGCGCGTTAGAAGAAATAATTGCCGCCCCCACAATCAGCGAACCCACAACAATACTAAAAGAAAGTCGGTTCGCAGAATCCCCCAGAGTGCGGCGTAGCGGATCGAGTTCTTTTAGTGTCAAGTTCCACTTCAAAGTTTCCGAAGTAACCCTGTCTAAAAGCACTTCCACCTGTCGCGGAGATTGCAAAGATAAGCTTTTAATATCCAGTGCCGTTCTCAACAGAGCTTGTATCGGGTCATCTCCGAATAACTGACGCCGAAACATATCGGTCATCAGCGGTTTGACTTGCTCTACAATATTAAACCTGGGATTAAAAGAACGCGCCAGTCCTTCCAAATTAGCTAGAGTTTTTGCATACAAACCGAGATTGCTGGGCAGCCTAATTTTATTTTTGCGGGTGATTTCCAGCACCTCATAAAAGATTTCCGACAAGTTCATTTGCGACAAGCTGATATTGTAATACTTGCGCAGCATTCGAGCCAAATCGTTCTCTAGATTAACTAAACTTGTAGGCTGAGCAAATTCAGCCATTTCCAAAGTTAATTGAGCGCAGCGCTGAGCGTCTAAATCGACAATTGCCAGCAACATTTCGGTCAAATTCTGCTGAGTGCGCGGGTCTAATCTGCCGACCATGCCGCAGTCCAGCAAAGCTATCCGGCCGTCTTTGAGATAAAATAAATTGCCGGGATGCGGGTCTGCGTGAAAGAATCCGTCGATATATAACTGCTGGAAGAAAACGCGGCAAAGTAGCGTTGTAATTTCTTCGCGTTCGGCACTTATATCTCCTTTGTGGCGAATTCCTTGCAAATCGCCTAACAAAATCGGGACTCCGTTCAGCCACTCCATTACTAAGAGTTTTTTTGTAGTTAACTCCCAGTTAATTTCTGGTAAGACAACTTGTGTGGGGTCAAACCAGCGGCTTTTAGATAAATTGCGGCGCAGTTCGTCTGTGTAGCTGGCTTCTTGAATGAAGTCGAGTTCTGCACGCAGGGCGATCGCAAATTCTTCAGCTAAGGCGACAATATCGTATTGTTGACCGAAGTCTGTGAGCATGACAAGTTCTGCCAAACCTCGGAGCACGGCGATATCTTGTTCGATGACAATATCAATACCGGGGCGCTGAACTTTAAGGGCGACTTCGCGGCCGTCTTTTAAAGTAGCTTTGTGGGTTTGGGCGATCGAACCTGCGGCCACGGCTTCAGTGTTAAATTTGGCGAAGGTATTTTCGAGAGATTGTGTGAGTTCCTGGCGGACGATTGCTTCTACTTGCGACCACGGTACGGGCGGCACTTCCGCTTGCAGCGTGGAGAGGATTTCGATGTAGCTGGCCGGTAAAAGGTCGGGACGGGTGCTCAGCAATTGCCCCAATTTGACAAAAACTGGGCCTAATTCGACGAGGATATTGCGGAGAACTGCTGGAGTTGGGAGACTGGGTGCGTCGGTTTTGCGACCGGTTAGGAGGCTTTTCATGTAGTCCCAACCGTTGCGGAAGACGACCTCTAGAATTTCTCCTTTGCGAGAAGTGTTTTGAACTAGGCTGAACAAGGGGCCTCCGGGTCGATCGGGTTTAAGGGCAATATAACTACTAGGATAGCGCTGTTAACCAAGCTGACCAGTGTCTTGAGGAATAACTTAGGGGAAGTGCGATCGAATTTTGGGGTGTGGGAGGGAGGGGCGATCGGTTTTTGGCTTTGGCATTACTCCTCATAGTAATATAGAACCCATTTGACATCTTATGAGGTTTTGGGCGTTGAATAATAGTGATATGAATTGAGGTCAAATCTAATGAAATGTCCTGAATGTGGCTCCAGCCATATCCGTAAAAATGGCAATATGAGAGGGAAGCCCTCATCATATTTGTGTCGATTGTCAGCGTCAGTTTATTGATGTTTACACAATCTCCAAAGGATACTCATATAAAATTAAAACGCCATGTTTGAAAATGTAGGTCAACGGCATGGGTTTTCGAGGTTTTGAGCGCGTTACAATAATTTTTTACACTATTGCTACAGATAAAAATTCTAAAATAAATTGCCATCCTGTTAAAGAAGGAGTTACTTCCAATGTCAACCTTTTTAACTATTTTTCCACCGCCGATCTAAACTCTTCTATTTGTTCAAATTTAAACCATTTCCATTGTTGTTTGATATCTATCCAAAGTCTTTCTATTTGGTTTACTTCCGGGCTGTAGACAGGTTGAAATAATACAGCGTATTCCAGGCTTATAAAGTACAGTAACAGCAGCTTGTAAACCACCTTTTGAAGTGCTTAGTATTCACTCCTTCAAGCGCAGTAGGCAGTAAAACATCAATCATCTTAGTAGTGGTTGGCGAGAACTAACGTAAAAAAGCTTTCAGTTGTGACACCATAATTCTATCGAATTAAATTCCGGAAAATAGGGTTATAAATTGAGGATAGTGGTGCTAGCAGATTTAATCAATTGTTCAATCGTCGCCCGTTTATGGGCTGGGAGATTATCAATTAACTTCGACTGCACCTTTCCATAAATTGGCACTAAAAATTTTTCAATAAAAACGGAAAATGCCTTGCCATCCATCGACACATTTAGACTCATTATTTCTACTACTTTTTTTAAACTTATTGCTCCGAAAAATGTGATTTTTGCCCCCGATAAAATGGTTTTAAGTCATAGACTCTACTACCACATTTTGAATGTACACGGGTTCGTTTTAAACCCAATAAAACCCCCATTTCCTCCAAAAAAACGAGGTTTCCAGAGTCAAAAATCTTCACTTTTTACCAATATTCACACCTCAAAATTTGCACTCTTTCAGTAGCAGACTGGTTACTGCGTATTGTTTTTTTTGAGTCAAATTTTGTTTTTTTAGTTGACGACACATCATGCTAGGGCTGACAGCTTCGTTGTAGTTCAAACGCCAATATTCACTTGGGTTCTGACAACGTGCTATCCGGATATTTTTATACCCTCACGATCAATTCAGTCCTGCGAGAGTTTAACACGCTTTTAAAACTTCCACCCTGTTGTTGGGGTTGAACGTGACCAGTCGTTTGTTTTTGTTTTAAGATTTTTTGAACAAACCCTTTACTGACATCAAATCTGGCGGCTACTTTTCTAATTGAGGGATCACCTTATTCATGAATTTTAACTATAGCAATCCTATATGATTTGTGAGAATTTACCATAACTGTGAAGCTTGGGGAAATCAAATATCTGATAATGAGTAACTAACTTAAATATATATTTGACGGCAGCAAATGTCTTACACA